>SFGN01000067.1 GCA_004556565.1 Lachnospiraceae bacterium
TTGGAGCGATGTCAAGGGTGTCGTACGGCTTGTGTAGTCTTACGATGTAACTGAATAATTTTTTGAAATTCGTGTCCAAAATATGTTGACTAGTGCAAAAATGGTCCGGTGGACCATTTTTGAGTTATAAAAAAAGAACCCATGTAAATGGATTCTCCTGAAAAATTATTCTAAGAAAGGGAGGAGGCCAGGAATTACATCTGTAACTCCTGGCAAGTATTATGAAAAAGTATATCTTAAGAATATTATTTGTCTTTCATATAACTATAGTATATGTAACATAAATGTCAAAAAAATGATTGTGAAATGAAATAATTTTTAAGAAAAAATGAACGAAATATGAACGAAATAGGATTGCGGGTACCTGTTCATAACTTATAAGTTATTTGAAATAATGTTAAAAAGGGAAGGTGAATCCGGGGGGAATATTTATAGAAAACGTTTGAAAACAACGAGTTTTCAATTCACAAAATTTTAATAAGATACTTACAGAATCTTAAGAAGGAGCGTCTTGGAAACAGAAGAAGAATATGGTATTCTAAAAAAACCAAACAGCGAAAATGACAGGTATTTTATGTGTTAAGGAACGATTCTGAAAACAAAAAAGATTTGTTTTGGTATCCTGCCTGTTTGGCAGGTCCGGATCCCATGCCGGGACTCGTAAAAGAGTCTTGAACAGATTATTTGAGGAAGGATATATGACAAAAGCAGAGTTTATATCAGGTCTTAGAGAGGCTTTGACGGGAAATTTGCCGTTACGTGCGGTGGAGGAACAGATTATTTATTATAATCAGTATATAACAGAAGAAGCCGAAAAAGGAAAACGAGAAGAAGAAGTAATACAGGCGCTTGGAGACCCTTGGGTGCTGGCACAGACAATCATTGAGGCAGAAGGCGGCGGTGCTTACCAGACTGTGTATGATACAGATGGAGAGCCGATCAGGGAAGAGCAGACCCGGCGGAGAAATACAGAAAGACACGGCAATAAGGCATATGATAATTCAGAGTATGGCAATGTCCATTTATTCCGGTTAGACAAATGGTGGAAGAAACTTTTACTGATATTGGCAGTGGTAATGGTAATTCTGCTTGTAATTGCTGTGATTACAGGATTGGTTCAATTATTGATGCCGCTTATTATTCCGGTTATTGTTATTCTCCTTGTAGTCAGAATTATTGAAAGCCGCAGAAACTAAACTAAGGGCAGAGAGGCAGGAAAGTCTCGCTGCCTTTTTACAGATCATAGAATGTTTCCTGAAATTAAAAAAATAGTAAAAGACCGATGGGGGAGCCACCGGTCTTTTGAGGGGAGTATAAATAATTAATAAGGGGTTGTAGGAAACATTTCCTACATGCATTAGTATAATATACCAGTTGCCAAAAAGCAAGAAAAAAATAAAAAAAATCTAAGATAAGAAAAAGTAAAATGTATAAATTGTTTCGTTGCAGACATACTAGAAACGTACCATCAAATTGAAGGAGGAATTACAGATGGCAAAGAATTCAACAAATAATTATGGCACAGACAGCAACACATCTAACAGAAACGCATCTAACAGAAATGCATCTGACAAAAACACATTTGACAGAAATGAGGCAGGCAGAAATGCATCCAACAAAAACGATGCAAATAAGAATGCATCAAGTAAGAATGCGTACAACAACATGAGCGATAATTACTAATTGAAGCTTTGGATATAGCATATTCGCTATACCGGTGCACAACGACCGGAAAACCAGGCATCCCTAAGAGCAGGCAGCAGGCAGGGAAGCCTGGTTTTTCTTTATTGCAATACATATTTACGATAAACCCATATCGAAAAAAATGATTAGACATATAGAAAAGATTGATGGTTTATAGTATAATAAATCAAATATAAAATTTGTGCTTTTGCACAAAATGGAAGGAGAGGAAGCTTATGAAAAAAAGGCTGGGCAAGATTCTTGCCTGTGTGCTGGCGGCATCTTGCGTTATGACGGCTATTCCGGTGAATGCACTGGCAGCAGGGGAAGTTGAACAGACTGTGAATTATGCATTACAGGGAACAGCAACAGCAAACGAGGTAGAAGTGGACTACGCATGGGGAGCTGAAAAGGCGATTGACGGTGTTATTAACCGTGATGCAACTCCAAAAACAGAGCAGTCACGCTGGTCCACCAAAGAGAAAAATGAGACCGGTTCACAGGCAGTAAAAGAACTGACTGTGGATTTAGGACAGTCCAGGACAATTGACTCTTTCAAAATCGCCTGGGAGCGTACAAACATCAAAGGATTTACAATTTCTGTTTCTTCTGACGGCACATCATATAACGATGTTTATACAAAAGAAGACAGCAGCTATGTGAATCAGGATACGGAGATTCAGCTGGATACCCCCGCAGTTGGCCGGTATGTCAAGTTATCGGTTGATAATTATGACGGCGGGGATATAAACTGGGCATCAGTATCAGTCTATGAATTTGAGATACTGGGAAAAGAAACATTAAGTAATCTTGCACTGAATAAGACAGCAACGTCAAGCGGCGATGAGGCGGCTACGGTGGCAGCTTCAAAGGCAGTGGACGGAAACCTCGGTTCTGCGGATGAAAAATCTCAGTGGGGAAGTACACAGGGACATGATACAAAATGGCTGCAGGTAGATCTTGGCGAGGTTACGCAGGTGGGATCAGTTGTTATTGAATGGGAACGTTTAAATGCGACTGATTATACGATTCTGACATCAATAGACGGACAGTCCTGGACGGAAGAGGTTCACCGTACAAAAGCAGCATCTTCATTCCGGGATGTTATTAACCTTTCCGAGGTGAAAGATGCACGCTATGTCAAAGTACAGATTAATGAATTCACGGATACAGAGCCTGACAGATATGGCAACACTGTTACGTGGGACACCGTGGCTATTGTAGAACTGGAGGTTTATGCAAGTGCACTTCAGGCAAGCGGCGGCAGTGCAATGGATTCTGCTACTACCATTGACGAAGTGATAGCAGCACTGGAGATTCCTGAAATCAGTGAGGATGACGCAAAGTGGACGCTTCCGGAAGTAGCTGACGGATTTACAATTGAGCTTATCGGGGCAGATTATGAGCAGGTTATCGATGATGATCTCACAATATATAAGCCGCTGACAGATAAAGTCGTATCTGTAAACTATAGGATCTCAAAGGACGGAGATTTTAAAGAAACAAGCGCTTATGAAGTGACGGTTCCCGGACGTTATACGGCATCCGAAGCAGACAACGCAAAGCCGATTGTTATTCCGGAACTTGCGGAGTGGAAAGGTGCAGAAGGCAACTTTGAAATTGTAAAAGATTCAAAAGTCGTGATTAATCCGACATACAAAGATGCACTTGCTGTTATTGCAGAAACTTTCCCTGTCGATTATGAAGATATTACGGGAAATACAATTGAAGTTACATATGGTACAGATCCTGCCGCAGGAGATTTTTATTTCACACTGGGAAGTGAAGATGCAGGTCTGAAAGAAGAAGGATATCTGATGACGGTGGAAGATGAAGTCAAAGTTGAGGCCGTTGACAAAACCGGTGCATACTGGTCAACAAGAACCATACTTCAGATCCTGAAACAGAACGGCACAACAATACCGAAAGGAATTACAAGAGATTATCCGAAATACGAAGTCCGCGGATTTATGCTTGATGTCGGAAGAAAACCATTCAAGATGGAATATCTGTATGATACAGTTAAGATGATGGCCTGGTATAAAATGAATGATCTGGCTCTTCATCTGAATGATAATTATATCTGGGTAGAGGAATATGATGACCAATTTGATGCTTATTCCGCATTCCGTCTGGAGTCCGATATTAAGGCGGGCGGTAATGAAGGCAGGAACCAGGCGGATCTGACCAGCACCGACCTGTATTATACTAAAGATGAGTTCCGTGCATTGATCCAGGATTCCAGGGAACTGGGAATTGATATTGTACCGGAGTTTGATGCACCGGCACATTCTCTTGCATTTACAAAGGTAAGACCGGACCTGACGATGCCGGAAGGTTCTGTGACTCGCTGGGCAGACCATTTCTATCTGGCAAATCCGGAGTCGGAAGAATTCGTCAAATCTGTATGGAATGAGTACATTACGGGCGATAATCCAGTATTTGATCAGGATACGATTCTTAATATCGGTACAGATGAATATGAGGGCAACAACAATGATTTCCGTCAGTTTACGGCAAATATGATTAATTTTGTGCAGGATTCAGGTCGTACAGTACGTCTTTGGGGAAGCCTTACGGCAAAATCCGGAACGGTTGAAGTTCCGTCAGAGGATGTACAGATGTATATCTGGAGTACAGGATGGGCGAGCCCGAAGCAGATGTATGAAGAGGGATATGAACTGATTAATATTCAGGATACTTATGTATATATTGTTCCTTCGGGAACCGGAAGTGTAGGAGCTTACGGTGATTATCTGAACACACAGAATCTGTATAATAACTGGTCACCGAACGTGATGGGAGGAGTAACCATCCCGGCTGGTTCAGAACAGATGCTCGGCGGTTCTTTCGCAATCTGGAATGACAATATCGATTTGAAAGCTACCGGGCTTGGTGAATATGACATTTATCAGAGATTTGCCAGCGTAGTTCCGGCTATCAGTTCTAAGCAGTGGGGAGACGGAAAAGATCTGACCTATGCAGAACTGGAAGAAAAAGCAGAAATTATCGGCACGGCTCCGGACAGTAATCCATATTATGAAGTAGAGACAAAGACATCTACAGTCATGGATTATGATTTTGACGACAGCTCATTAAAAGATGATTCCGGAAATAAATACGACGGAACAGAAGGCGAAAATACTTCTTACGAAGATGGAAAAGAAGGTAAAGCCCTCAGGCTGAACGGAGGAAGCAGCTATGTGACTACTCCGATTGAGAATATCGGACCAAGCAACGAAGTATCTTTCTGGATTAAAGCTGATGGAGATACAGAAGGTGAGCAGATAATTCTCGAGTCTGACAATGCTGCGATTAAAGCAGTACAGAAAGACACAGGAAAGTTTGGCTATTCAAGAGATGAAACAGATTATTCCTTTAATTATACACTTCCGCAGGATGAGTGGGTATACATCACGATCAAAGGATATGTATACAGGACAGAACTCTATGTTAACGGCGAACTTGTTGATACACTTGGAAAAGGTATGACAGGCAACAAATATGCGACAACGGTTCTTCCGGCAGCACGTATCGGAAGTCTGGAAAATGCTTTCACAGGTCTGATCGATGAATTGACGTTCGGTACGGTTAAAGAAGTGGATGACAGTGCGACGATTATCCCATCTGATGGATTTAAAGTAACATGTGATAATGAATATTCTCCGGGAACAGATACCGAGGGAACTATTGATAAAGCATTTGACGGCAATACAGGTACCATCTGGCATTCTAACTGGAATCCATATCAGGCACTTCCGGCAACTATTGAAGTTGATATGGGACAGGTTTACAAGATTGATCAGGTTGATTATCTTCCAAGGCAGGATTCTTCCGTTAATGGTGTCATCCTGCAGTATGAGATTTACGGAAAGCTTACGGAAGATGCTGAATACACGCTTCTTGCAGAAGGTAACTGGGCAAACTCAAAAGACATTAAGAAGACATACTTTGATCCGACAGAAGTCCGGTATCTGAAGATTGTGGCACTTGACGGAGCGACTGATTCAGGAAACAAATTTGCATCTGCCGCAGAATTCTATATCCATGAGTATGATGCTAAGGCTGAACTGAGAGCTTTGGTAGAAGAGGCAGAGGAGTATACAGAAGCAGAGCTTTATACGGAAGATAGCTGGGCAGCATTTGTGGCTGCAAAGGAAAATGCACAGAAAGTGCTGGATGCGGAAGATGCTGATGAGGAGGCTATTGCGGATGCGGCTGCAAGACTGGCAGAAGCTATGGAAGGTCTGAAAGGGGTAGAAGAGCCGGAGAAGCCGGCGGATAAGAAAGCCCTGAAAGAAGCAATCAAAGCAGCCGAAGAACTGAACGAAAAAGCGTATACGGAACAGTCCTGGGCAGTATTGAAAGAGGCACTGGACGCGGCAAAGAAAGTAGCAGCAACGGACAGCGCAGCACAGGCAGAGGTTGACAAGGCACTGGAAGATCTTATGGCAGCGAAAAATGCACTTGTACTCATAGTCAAACTTCCGTATACGGATGTAGAAGAAGGCAGAGACTGGTTCTATGATTATGTATATGATGTATATGTAAAAGAACTTATGACAGGCTTGAATGAAACAACCTTCGGACCGTCACAGAACCTCGCAAGAGCACAGTTTGCAATTATCCTTTACCGTATGGAAGGTGAGCCGGATGTTAAGTATACTGATAAATTCCCGGATGTGGAAGAAAATATCTGGTATACAGATGCAATCCTCTGGGCAGCTGAGAACGGTATTGTAACCGGATACAGCGATACAGGAAAATTCGGACCGTCGGATAATATCACCCGTGAACAGATGGCTGTTATGATGTACAGATATGCAAAATATAAAAATCTGGATGTAACAGAAGAAAAGAGTCTGGATGAATTCCCGGATGGGGATAAGGTTCAGAAATTTGCGGTAGACGGCATGGAATGGTGCACGGCAAAGGGAATTATCAGCGGCAAAGGTGAAGAACCGAAGCTACTTGATCCGCAGGGTAATACAAACCGTGCAGAATGTGCAACGATTATCAGCCGTTACACAGAAATACAATAAGGTTTATAATAACTGAATATGAACTGCCCGGCTGCTATATCCGCATCCGGGCGGGGAAAGAAAAAGCAGAGTCAGATTCCCCTGCCGGTTTTTACGGAAACCGGCAGGGGAATCTTGTCTTGCGGCGAAAAAAGAAAAGATCAGATTATAATATTTTACGGTCAGAGAGTAAACGAGACTGACAGCGGCATGACTGTGAAGAATATGGAAATGTATCAGATCCCTCCCTGAAAACAGTTGACACTAAGGGGCTGTACAACGTAATATAAGTATGACAGAAGATGAGGAGCAGATAATATATGGAAAGAATGGAATTGATTGCCCCATGTCATTTCGGGCTTGAGGCGGTGCTGAAAAGAGAAATACAGAACCTGGGATATGAGATTTCAGCGGTTGAAGACGGCAGGGTTACATTTATAGGGGATGCGGAAGCCATCTGCAGGGCAAATGTATTTTTGCGGACCGCGGAAAGGGTTCTTTTAAAAGTCGGTTCATTCAGAGCCGGCACGTTTGACGAATTATTTGAACAGACAAAAGCTTTGCCATGGGAAAAGTATATACCGAAAGATGGGAAATTCTGGGCGGCAAAAGCTGCTTCCGTGAAAAGTAAGCTGTTCAGTCCGTCAGACATACAGTCTATTATGAAAAAGGCTATAGTCAGCCGTCTGGGCAGCAGGTATCATGTGGTGTGGTTTGAAGAGGACGGGGCATCATATCCGATCAGGGTCTTTTTAATGAAAGATACCGTGACAGTGGGGATTGACACGTCAGGAGTTTCTCTGCACAAAAGAGGCTACCGTCAGGTTTCGGGAAAAGCACCGATCACAGAGACGCTTGCGGCGGCCCTGATCATGCTGACACCGTGGAACAGGGACAGGATTCTGGTTGATCCGTTCTGCGGCAGCGGGACATTTCCGATAGAAGCGGCTATGATGGCGGCAGATATCGCACCGGGAATGAACCGGTCATTTACGGCGGAAGAATGGACAAACTTTATTCCCAGAAAGCACTGGTATGAAACGATAGATGAAGCCAATGATATGGTACGGGATGACATAGAAGTGGATATACAGGGGTATGATATCGATAAATCGGTGATAAGGACTGCCCGTGAAAATGCTGAGAAAGCAGGCGTCGGACATCTGATACATTTTCAGGAGCGCGCGGTAAAAGATCTGCGGCATCCGAAAAAGTATGGATTTATAATTACGAATCCGCCTTATGGAGAACGGCTGGAAGAAAAAGAGAATCTTCCCGGACTTTACCGGGAATTCGGTGAGAGCTTCCGGAAGCTGGACAGCTGGTCGGCATACATGATAACCAGTTATGATGAGGCACAGAAGTATTTCGGGAGAACAGCTGATAAAAACCGGAAGATATACAATGGAATGCTGAAAACATATTTTTATCAGTTCCAGGGGCCGAAACCGCCGAAAAGAAATGATGGAAAAGGTAACAATAAAGTTATCGGATAACAAAAGAAAAATAAAAACATAAGATAAACAATGACAAAAGCATTTGATAAAACAGTGTAAACAGGAGGAATATAGTATGAAAAAACGTCTGGTGTTTGCAACGGGCAATGCACACAAGATGGAAGAAATCCGTATGATCCTTCAGGATCTGGGGATGGAGATCGTGTCCATGAAAGAGGCCGGCGTGGATGTCGATATCGTTGAGGATGGAAATACATTTGAGGAAAATGCAGAAATCAAGGCGCGGGCAATCGGCAGGATTCTGACAAACGATATTGTACTGGCGGATGATTCAGGTCTGGAAATCGATTATCTCGGCAAGGCACCGGGAATTTATTCGGCAAGATTTGGCGGATACGATACGTCATATGATATTAAAAACCGTATTTTGCTTGACAAGCTGGAAGGTGTGCCGGAGGAAAAGCGTACCGCCAGATTTGTATGTGCAATTGCAGCAGTATTTCCTGACGGGACGGTTGAGACGGTACGGGGAACGATTGAAGGTATGATCGGATATGAAATTGCAGGGGAAAATGGCTTTGGTTATGATCCGATTTTTTACGTTCCTGAGTATGGGTGCACCACGGCCGAAATGACACCGGAACAAAAAAATGCCCTGAGCCATCGTGGAAATGCCCTGCGTGCCATGAAAGAGGTTCTTGGAGACAGACTGAAAGAGGAATCAGAATGAGAGTACTGATTGTTAGCGATACACATGGAAACCATAAGGCATTAGACCGTGTGCTGAAAATGGCGGGAAATATTGACATGTTTATTCATCTGGGAGATGTGGAGAACGGGGAAGATTACATCAATGCGGTGGTTGAATGTGAAAAGCATATCGTAAGGGGAAATAATGATATCTTTTCCGAACTTCCGGGGGAGGATGAGTTTGCAATTGGTCCGTATAAGGCTTTCATAACCCACGGACATTACTATTATGTTTCATTGAGTACAGATTATATAGAGGATGAGGCTGTCTCCAGAGGCGCAGACATTGTGATGTTTGGCCATACGCACCGGCCTGTCCTGACAGATACCGGGACTGTGACAGTACTGAATCCGGGAAGCGTTGCATATCCGCGCCAGCCGGGGCGCAAAGGAAGCTTCATGTTTCTTGAAGTTATGGAGGATGGAACCGCACAGTTCGAGCAATATTTTCTTGAGGCAGACGGAACGGCAGTCTGCCATAAGATACACCGCATGAATCGTTCGCAAGGATAATTCTGCGGGCAAAACGGCAGCCTGCCGAAAGGTTCAAGACAGTCCTTTGAGGGCACATTTTGCATCCCGGGCAGCATCCGTTCGTTACTGTTCACTGGTTTTATAAGAAGGGAAGGAAAAAGAATGAAAAACAAATGGAGAAAAGGTCTAAGGCGGGCAGTTGTTTCGGCATTGCTTCTGTCTATGACATGTCAGGCTCTGCCTGCAGCGGCAAATGCAGCAGATTCTAAAATCTCACTTACGTCTGAAAGCATTTCGGCAAAATCATCCAAAAGCCATCAGGCCGGGCTTGCGGTTGACGGCAGCACGTCTACATACTGGCAGTCGATCCCAAGTGACGGAGAGGGAGACAGCTATGCAAGAATGTATGACCACAACCGCTATATCGACATTGATCTGGGCGGAACTTATGACTTGTCTCAGATTAAGATTTACAACGTGGTAAACGGAACATTCAATAATTATTATGTATATGCATCTTCCGACGGTGTCAATTACGATAAGATTGTTTCAAAAACATCCGATACACTAGCAACATCAGAAGGAGACACATGGAATGTGGATAAGTCTGCTGCCTATCTGCGCCTGAATATGGCGTATAATTCTGCTTCGTTTGCAACAAACCTGGCGGAGATCGAAGTGTATGGGACAAAGACAGGCCCTACGCCTGCCGATACATCGGAAATTCAGGTGGAAGACTGGGAAGGAAGTTCCTGGCAGATCGAGTGGGATAAGTTTGAGTCGGATGAAAGTTACGCACAACAGAAAGTCTTGACAGAGATGAGCAATCTGGTGGGACGTGTCCTTGGTGACAGCTGGAAAGCTTCATTCAAATTTGAAATCAGAGAAAGCCAGGATGGCAGCGATGAGTTTGAACTGGTGGACGGCGGGAACAATACGATAGTTATCCGGGGAAATAACGGTATTGCCATGGCTTCAGGATTCAACTATTATCTGAAGAATTATGTGAATATTGATTACAGCCCCCTGTCAGAGTCTAATGTTGCCCTGACGGAGATTAAGGCAGTCGGAGATACTGTCGTGAAGAAAGCGCAGTTCGATATCCGTTATGCATTGAATTTCTGTACATATTCTTATACGATGGCATTCTGGAACTGGGATGAGTATGAGGAATTCCTTGACTGGGCGGCAATGAACGGTATCAATTTGATTCTGGATATTGTGGGACAGGAGGAAGTTCTGCGTCAGATGCTGCGCGAGTTTAATTACACAGATGATGAGATTAAAGATTACCTCTGTGGACCGGCATATGTTGCATGGTTTTATATGCAGAACATGTACAGCTCCGGGGGCCCGCTTCCGAATTCCTGGTTCGAGCAGCGTGTAGAGCTTGGAAGAAAGATTCATGACCGTATGCAGACATATGGCATTAATCCGGTTATTCAGGGATTTGCAGGACAGGTGCCTGAGACATTTGCAGAGAAAAATGACGGTGCTGTATTGACTCCGATTGACGGATGGTCAGGATATACACGCCCGTCTATTATTAAGACATATCTGACGGACGAAGAAGTGGCAGCGGGAAAAGAAAACTATTTTGCTCAGGCTGCGAAAGTATTTTATGAAAAACAGAAAAATGTATTCGGCGATGTATCCGATTACTATGCGACAGACCCGTTTCACGAAGGAGGAAATGTCGGAACACTGGATGTTGCCAATATTTATCAGACCGTGCAGCAGGAAATGTTAAAGAGTAATCCAAATGCAGTATGGGTAATGCAGCAGTGGCAGGGAAATCTGGATTCTACAAAAATGTCTCTCCTTGATACATCCAGGACGCTTGCACTGGATCTGCAGGCAGATATGAATCCTCAGCATGGTTTGTTCGAGCAAAATGGTTCATCCTGGATTTATTGTATGCTTCATAACTTCGGCGGAAGAATGGGACTTGACGGGGAAATACCGGTCATCGCATCTGACCCGATCAACACATATAAAAGTACAAAGAATATGAAAGGTATCGGCATAACGCCGGAAGCACTGGAAAACAGCCCGGTCATGTATGAGTTGATGTTTGATACCACATGGTCAGAAGGACCAATCGATTACAATGCGTGGGTTGAGAAGTATGCACAGCGCCGTGCGGGAGGCAACAGTGATTCCCTTCAGGAAGCGTGGGATATTCTGCTGGAGACGGCATATGCGGATAAAGGCATTTATTATCAGGGCGCAGCAGAAACTGTAATTAACTGCCGGCCGGGAGACACATTCAACAGTGCATCTACATGGGGACACAGCAATATTCTGTATGATAAAGAAAAACTTGACAGGGCATTAGTCCTTCTTGCAGAGAATTATGATGAGTTCAAAGACTCCCCGGCATACAGATATGATCTGGCAGATGTGGCGGAGCAGGTATTATGTAATGCGGCAGTCGAATACCATAGTCTGATGGTACAGGCAAAGAATGCGGGAGATGCAGACAAGTTTAAAGCACTTTCCCAGGAATTCCTGAAACTTATCGATTTGTCTGATCAGATTCTATCCACTACAGATGAGTTTATGCTGGGAACATGGATAGAGGCTGCGAGAACCATGATTCCCGGAGCGGATGACTGGACAAAGGATCTGATGGAATTCAATGCGCATTCCCTGATTACGACATGGGGCGGAGAAAGAGTCGGTTCTCTCAAAGATTATTCCAACAGAAAATGGGCGGGCCTGACGAGTTCCTTCTATAAAGAAAGATGGGAAATATGGATTCGCAACAGAATCGCTGAACTGGAAGGTACTGCAAAAGATCCTGATGATGTAAGGGCAGAGAGCAATTGGTTCATGTGGGAATATCAGTGGGTAAACCGTAAATCAGATGATGATAATGGTGCATATGGATTTTCAACCACACCATCGGATGCAAATCTCAAGGAACTTGCCATGACGGCTTACGATGATTTCTCATATACTAATCTGAAAGAGAACGTTGGTAACATTACGGAGAAGAAAATAAATGTTGCAGAAGGAAAGCTGCCGGTTACGGCATCTGCAACACAGAGTGGTGATCTCAAGAATATTACGGATAATAATACCGGAACGGAGTGGGTGGCATCAGGTGTCGGTCCGCATACGCTGGAGATTGATCTGGAAAAGAGTTATGATATCAGTGAAATCGTTCTGTCTGTTCCGCAGCTTGCAAAGGAATTTCCGTACACTTATAAAGTGGAGATTTATGATGAAGAGACGGACACATGGACGCAAATCGCAGAGTATACGGAAAGAAAGATGGCGAGCAATGTGACCATCGCACAAAAGTGTACAGGAAGCAGGCTTCGTGTAACTATGACTACTTCAGATACGTCAGATTCTCCGCTGACAATTACGGAAATTGTTGTATATGGAAAAGAAGCAGGGCTTTATAACTGCGCGGCGGGCATTATTCCGACTACCAATAAAACTAATACGGACGCAGGTTATCCGCTGTCCAATATCACAGATGAAAACACCGGCAATATCTGGAAGACAACCGATTGGGGCAGCACGGCATATCCGGCATATGTAAAGGTTGATCTTGGTAAAGTATTGGATGTTGAATATGTGGAACTGTATTTTGAATCGGCAGGCCGTCCGTTTATCTTTAATGTGACAGCAACAGATGAAGACGGTAAAGAATTTACGATCTATGACGAGTACAGTGATGCATCTTCTCATCCGGGAGTACTTCCTTCTGCTTCTTTTAAAATCGATATGACGCAGCAGAAGACACAGAGGATTCAGGCTGTTACTGTAAATCTTACAGGTATTACGGGGCAGGGCGAATTTGGAGTTTCCGGTCCGGCTGTATCAGAGCTGATTGTCATGGGTAAGGAGATTACCGCGGATAAGACACAGCTCAGGACAGCAATTCAGAAAGCAAAGACGGAAGTAAATGGCGGTTCCGGAGATTATGAGGCTGCTACATGGGAGGCATTTCAAAAAGCCCTGAACAGTGCAGAAAATATTTCGGTGACCAGTGGTGTAACTCAGGAGCAGGTTGACAGTGCAAAAGATGCTCTTATTAAAGCCCAGGCAGGTCTGGTTATGCTGGAGAAAACAGAGCTGTCAATGAAAATCGAGGAAATTGCAGCCGCTCTGGGCAAATTGAATAAAGCTAATTATCCGGAAGAAAAATGGAATACCCTTCTTAAAGCAAAAGAGGACGCTGAAAACCTTCTGGAAAGCAGTGAATTGACACAGGCCGAGATAGACGCGGCACTGGAAAATCTTGTAAAAGCATATCAGGAACTGGAGGATTCCTATATTGTGTTGGAATTACCTTATACAGACGTAACAGAAGGACATTGGTTCTATGATTATGTATGTGATGTATATGCAAAAGGGCTTATGACAGGATTGAACGCGACCACCTTCGGTCCGGATCAGAATCTTGCAAGAGCACAGTTTGCAGTCATCCTTTACCGGATGGAGGGCTCGCCTGCGGTAAAATATACTGACAAGTTCCCGGATGTCGAGGACGGATTATGGTACACAAGTGCAATCCTCTGGGCGGCAGATAAAGGAATTGTAACAGGTTACAGCAATACAGGAAAATTTGGACCGTCAGATAACATTACCCGTGAACAAATGGCGGTTATGATGTTCAGATATGCAAAATACAAAGGGATAGATACAACGGAAACAAAGAGTCTGAGTTCGTTCCCGGATGGTGACAAAGTTCAGGTGTTTGCAGTAGACGGAATGAAATGGTGCACAGCAAAAGGGATTATCAGCGGAAAAGGCGAAGAGCCTAAGAGCCTTGAACCACAGGGGAATACAAACCGTGCTGAATGTGCGACAATTATCAGTCGATATACAAATCTGAAATAAGTATATGCTGCCGCAAGATGTTTGCGGCGAGTGCAGGGCGGGCAGTCATGTCAGATGCCCGCCCTGCTGCTTAATTTGGAATATGGAAAACTGTCTGTAATTTCCTAAATGCGCGAATAGTAACAATTATTATAAAAATTTTAAAAAAGCAAAAAAATCAGTGTCAAGCATTTTTGAAAATGTCCTAAAATAAGTGAAACATTAGCCCCGTCAATTCGGGGCTGTTTTATTTTGGGAATCCTACTCGGTGATGATTAA
>SFGN01000291.1 GCA_004556565.1 Lachnospiraceae bacterium
TGCCTATTGCCTGTTCTTCTTCGGCGGGTACAGTTAAGCACGGTATCAAATAATCCCCTTGCCTTTCGTATTTGCCGCCCAGTTCCTCAAATAATGATTGTACAATAGACAACTATTTATCTTTACCGGAAGGAAATACATATCCAACAATAGAGGAACTATTGACACATACTTCAGGCTATAAAGGATATTATTTAGAAAGTCCTATGGTTTCTAACTTTTTTAATGGTAGAAATGATTTTTATGGTGTTACAAAAGAAATGGTTTCTGACAAAGCAGGAAACTTGAATATGAATAAAGCAAGTTATGATTTCGTATATTCTAATTATGGTTATGCAGTATTAGGACTTGTTCTTGAGTCA
Organism: Lachnospiraceae bacterium; assembly: GCA_004556565.1. Taxonomy (GTDB): domain Bacteria; phylum Bacillota; class Clostridia; order Lachnospirales; family Lachnospiraceae; genus Schaedlerella. The sequence goes on from SFGN01000291.1 coordinate 363, forward strand.
GTATATGAAACGGAATATACAAGCTTGTTAAATGATTTTGCACAAAATGAATTATGTTTAACCTCAACACAGATTTCTGATAAAAGCGGAGACCTTGGAAAGTATTGGGATTGGAAAGAAGGCGATGCATATTTGTCAGCGGGAGCTGTCACATCAAATATTGAGGATATGCTTTTATACGCACAGATGCAACTTGAAGATAATTCATATTTTTCAGATTGCCATAATAGCCTGAAAAGCATTAATGCATCAACCGAAATGTATAAAACCATGGGTATTCATATGGATGAGATAGGAATGTCTTGGATTCTTGATAGTAAGAATAACATCATATGGCATAATGGTGGTACAGGAAATTATAATAGCTATCTTGGTTTTAATCCCGAAACAGGTACAGCTGTTGTTGTGCTTTCAAATCTCGCCCCGAATTATAGAGTCCCAGCTACTGTATTAGGTGTAAAATTGTTATTAGAACTTGATAATGAGAAGTGAAACTTTCAGTTTGGGCACGAGTTTGCCAGTAATCAAAAGTGAATAAAAATGACTTTAGAGCCATTGTAGAGAGATAAATCTACAGTGGCTTTTTTCGTGCAATAAAATGGCAGGGGTACTAAAAAGTCCTTGACATTTCGTCTCAGGCAAGACCCAGGCAAGACCTCTAAAAGCATATTGATTTCTTGCGGCGCACGTTTGGCCCCCTTCGATATTGCGGAGTTGCGGGAGATCATGTCGTATGATGAAATGGAGCTTGACCGCATGGGCGACAGGAAAACAGCCACCTTCTTTGTCATTAGCGACACGGACACGACCTTCAATTTCGTGGTGGCGCTGGCCTTTTCGCAGATGTTCAACCTGCTGTGCGAGAGGGCCGACAAGGTACACGGGGGCCGCTTGCCCCATCATGTGCGGGTACTGTGGGACGAGGCCGCCAACACGGGCCAAGTGCCGCAGCTTGAAAAAATTGTGGCCGTCATCCGCTCCCGTGAAATCAGCTTGACGATGTTTTTACAGGCCCAAAGCCAGTTGAAAGCCCTGTATAAAGACCATGCCGAGACGATTATGGGAAACATGGACAGCATCATTTTTCTCGGAGGTCGGGAGCATAGCACCATCAAGGAGCTATCCGAGGTTTTGGGGAAAGAGACGATTTCCATGCAGACCGACAGCCGGACGCGGGGCCAGTCTGAAAGCTACGGGCAGAACACGCAGCGGCTCGGCAAGGAGCTGATGACGATGGACGAGCTGACCACAATGGACGGAAACCGCTGTATTTTGCAGTTGCGCGGTTTGCGCCCGTTTTTTTCGCCCAAGTACGATTTGAAAAAGCACCCGAATTACAAGTTTACCGCCGAGGCCGACAAGGAGCGCAACGCCTTTGACCTTGCGAAGCTCGTCACCCGGCGCATGGAAAAGCTCAATCCCAATGAGCAATACACCGTTTACGAAGCGGACGAGGCCGAAACTGCGGACATAGACGAGGACGAGGACATCCTGAACTATGACGATATAGACGACCCGGACGCCTTCGCATAACTTCGGGCCAAGTTGGCCCGAAGTGACGCCGCCCATCGAGGCGGCTTTTTTCATACCCAAAAACAATTATGGAGGTACATTTATGGGATTTTTTACGAGTGCGGTTGACACGTTGCAGACCCTTGTTGTGGCCCTCGGCGCGGGCCTCGCGGTGTGGGGTGTTATCAATCTTTTGGAGGGCTATGGCTCCGACAACCCCGGTGCTAATGCTCATGTACGGTAAGGAAGCAAGCAACCGAAAACAAGAGATAGACCGCCAGCACTACACTATTCCGAACCAAAGACCAAAAGATAAGCATTG
>SFGN01000292.1 GCA_004556565.1 Lachnospiraceae bacterium
TACGGCATACAGCAGTGGGGAGGCATGTCCCTTGCTCAGTACGAAACGATCCCTTTCGATCGTATCCACATTATCTTTGTTGATATCCATTTCTCTGAAATACAGATCCGTCAGCAGATCGGCCCCGGATAAAGAGCCGCCCGGATGCCCGCTTTGTGCCGCATACACCATCTTGATGATGTTCTGTCTTACATGCCGGGCATGTTTTTCTATATCTCTCATAAGTCCTCCTTTATTCCACATACTTCGAAACGAACCAGGAAACTCCATGATTCTGATTTGATTTTGTCACATACGTTGCCTGCTTCTTTATATCCTGCAGCGCATTATCAACCGCTACACTGATGCCTACTGCTTTAAACATAGAAACATCATTGTAGTTATCTCCAAATGCCACTACCTTCTCTGGATTCACATTCAAATATTTAAGCAGCCATTGTACCGCAGCCCCTTTAGAAACTTTACGATGCGATAGGGTATATACATATCCTTCGGATTGTACACAATGCGTATGAAGACAATTCATATGTATCTCATTTTGTATAAACTTCATAAATTGGACATTCGTATTTATGATCACAACCTTGAAAATTTCTTCCTGTCGTAAAGAATCAGTATCAAAGTCATAAATGATTTCGCATTTATCGATCAAACGTTGTTTAAAAACTTCCAATTCCGGCTGATTTCCTTTACAAAATATCTTGAAGTTTGAATATGCCAAATAAGGAATATTGGATGCCTCCAAGATTTTCAAAGCTCTTACTAATTCTTCGGATACAATGCTTTTTTTATAAATACATTGATCATTTAAGAAGATATTGGCCCCATTGTTTGTGATATAAGGCAGGTTGATTTCATATTTTTTAATCAAATCTTGAATGATATGATAATTTCTACCGGAAACAAAGGTCAAAGGAATCTGTTTTTTTTCCAAAATATCTTTTAGGTAAGGATCAAATCTTTTTTGATCATCTAGTAATGTTCCATCCAGATCACATAAGATCAACTGTATATTTTTTAGTTTATCCATCTAATTTATCCCTTAAAAAGCGGGAGGCAAAGCACAGATCTTCTTTCCAGTTCGGATCACCCGTGTACCAGAATTCTCCCACAAACCGGTACACTCCCATCTCATACAGGCATCGGATGTTTTCTTTAAATTCCGTATGTCCCGTCCCAAACGAGATGCGCCGCAAAAAGATGGCCTTTTCCCTTCTTCAGATCCTCATTCACACTTGTTCCATAAAGCAGTGAGGCATTCTTTAGATTCCCGATATCCGGATAGATCCCCAGATACGCATTGTCGATCCGGTCCACATAGTCCATCGCCTTTTCCACCGTGGCCGCCATCTCTACACATGCCTTCAGGTTTTCTTCAAAGAGCTTCCGGGTCGTTTCATCCCCTGTTTCATAATACACATCATAACCGGCCAGCTGGATGATCCGGATCCCCAGATCATAGGCCAGATCGATTGCCTTCTCCATGATCTCTAACGATCTCTTTCGTATTGTTTCTTCTCTGGATCCCAGCGGATATTTGCGGTGAGCGCTCAGGCACATCGAACGGATGGGTACACCGGTCTCGATCATGGTCTCCTTGATATGATCCCGTTCTTTCTGTGTCCAGTCCAGACGGGCCAGCTTTTCATCGCTTTCGTCCACGCTCATCTCCAGATAGTCAAAGCCGCTTTTTCTTGTCAGCTCCAGCTTTTCCTTCCAGCTCAGAGAATTAGGCATCGCCTTTTCATACAGGCCCAGCTCGTATCTATTTCTGTCCATAGTAGGCTCCCGGGCCGTGCTTTCTCTTAAAGTGTTTATCTAAAAGCACCTGCTGCATCGGTTCGATGGCATTGTTTCTTAACAGGGTTGCCATCGTATTCATCATGGCCACCTCTTCCAAAACCACGGCATTGTGTACCGCATTGAACGCATCCGTACCCCAGCAGAAAGGACCGTGGGAATGGACAAGAACCGCCGGTACCTCATCGGGATCGATGTTT
>SFGN01000293.1 GCA_004556565.1 Lachnospiraceae bacterium
GATTCGAGTATAAGGATGGAAAGCAGCCAGCGTTTCGGGGAAAGGAACAGAAGCGGTTTATTCGTCTGCGTTCTCTTGGTGAGGGGTACAGTGAAGAAGAACTCCGTGCCGTTATCTCCGGAAAAAGCCTGCACAAGTCTAAAGGTGGTTTCCGGCAGGCTCCTGAACAGAAGCAGTTCCATCTTCTCATTGATATTCAGTCTAAGATGGCAGAGGGAAAATCGGTTGCCTTGCGGGGCGACGGTTGGTATTTGCGCAGTTCTATCATCTGGTACAAAACAAACCCCATCTATCGCCGTTTTCAGCTTTGCTTTGTAGCTTGTCCCTTGCTTTTCGGCGGTGTATTCTGCATAGCTTTTTCCCTTGTCCTGTCCCGGTACGACGACTTCCCTTGTCCTGTCCCGGTACGACGACGGATAGCCCATGCTCTTTACATATCCTGTCGCTGGTGCGCCGGATAAAGTGATAGCTTTGCTTGTTGGAATGGTACTTTTTGTAGTCAACGAAGCTAACCGCGTTGAAAATCAAGTGATTATGCAGATGGTCTTTATCGACGTGAGTTGTCAAAACAAACTCATACTTGCCGCCTAATACCGCCCCGGCAAGTTCCATGCCGATTTGTATCAAGTGCCGCCCTAAATGTGTGCCGCGATCTCCGGCAGCTTCCCGCGTCCATGCAAACTCAATATCGGCGGTTTCCAGCCCGCAGCCGAAAGAGGACGCAAGCAGCTTCCCGTCTGTCTTTTCGGGATTTAAGATATAGTCTATCGCAGCCTTTAAGGTTGATTTAATAGGGTGCGTCTTTGTAACCGCCATATCTCGTCCACCGCCTTTTTAATGTCCTCTATATCCTGCCTGTAAACCGTCCCCGTCGCATTGGCGCGTTTTGCAATTTGGTTGATGTTCCGGCTCACCGCTTGCAGTTCCCGGATATATGCTTTTGTGTCGCTTCGGTCAACGACAAGAATATACCCGTCTATCGCCATTTTACGGAAGTATGCCCCATACTGCTTTATGGGAAGCTGCTTCATCTTCTCGTCGATCAGCCGCTTTTCTTCTTCCGTAACGTAAAACTTCATCTGTATATTTCTCTTTCGGTTTTCCATTTCCGCACCGCCTTTCGGTATAAGGGTTTGGGATTATCCCAACAAGCATTTTCCGCAAACGGGTACTCGTTTGCTGTGCTTGCTATCTACTCCATACCCCCACCGAAAGGCGGTATTTGTTGCGCGTTCCTTTGATTTTGGACGCAAAAAAAGATTGCAGCCGCCATGCTTCTCATATTGTGAGGTTAATCCTCTGCTTTTTCGACTTCCGTTATCTCCCTTGCTGTTGCGGTTACAATCCGTATGCCTTTATCGCTCATACCGTCCAGCAGCGCGTCAAGCTGCCGCCGCCCGGTGGATTTCTCCGCATTGCTGTTCGGGAAGAAAAATTGATCTACCGAAATATGATACCGGGTTACAAGGTCATAGAATACCTGTAAACTCGGCTGTTGTCCCTTGTTCTCGATATTCGCAAGGTAGCGCGGGGAAATATATAACTCGTCGCTTACCTTTTTGCGGCTCTCGCCGTATTCATTTCTCGCGGCTTTTATAGCTGCCCCGAAAGCCTTAAAGTCGTACAATGGTACGGGTCTTTTTGCCATTTTCATTCACCCTGTTACATTTTACAGTTCACCTTTCTTTTTGGATATGTCCACACAATTCATATCATTAGGTTAAATACTTCCTGTTGTGTATTGACAGTAGACTGATTTTCTGATAAAATAAAATTTATGTAAAAGGAGGCGGCGTTTATGTTGCATAGCATGCGTATTAGATAAGCATTGAAAAAAAGGATTTTCCCATTTTCAACATGGGCTTTTTTGTCATGCTTATTTTGCGGATGCTATACAAAAAACTAACGACGTATAGATATAGTATAGACATAGTGCAAGCTATGCCTTAGTTTTGTTGTACTGCTCTGTGCATTATAAATGCAGGTCAATGCTCATGTTGAGGATTGACCTGCATTTTTTTGTGTAAAAAGGACGAGTGAAATATAATGCTTAAAAAATATTGGATAAAATGTCCGATTTGTAACGGAAAGACGAGAGTTCAAGTATTTCATAATACTGTATTAAAAGATTTTCCTCTTTTCTGCCCTAAATGCAAATTGACGCATATCATTGATGTAGAAAAATTAGAGATTGTAATCAAAAATACAGAAAAACAAACTTTTATTATTTAGAAGAAAGGATATAAAAATGAAA
>SFGN01000068.1 GCA_004556565.1 Lachnospiraceae bacterium
CTGCATCTGTCTGGGCATTGCGTTTCTGCTCTCCCCCTACGGACTGCACTATTTGGCGGTGAAGCTCACAGCGCGGTTTATCGGCATGAGGATTCTTCTTAGGGAGCGAATCTACGGATAAACGGAATATGCGGAATGTGAAAAGGCGCAGGCTCCCTCCTGCGTCTTTTTCCATGGAGGGAATATGGCGACCACACGAATCATACCCATGCACTTAAACAAGGGCAAGACGCTGGCACAGTGCCTTGCCGACCGGACGGAGTACGGCATGAACCCGGATAAGACTGAGGGCGGTGCGCTGATCTCCGCGTTCGCCTGCGAGCCGGAGACCGCCGTTTCCGAATTTGCCCTGTCCAAGCGGGAGTACCGGGAGCTGACCGGACGGGTGCAGGAAAGCGACGTCATCGCCTATCAGGTACGGCAGTCCTTTAAGCCGGGAGAGGTTACGCCGGAGGAGGCCAACCGCATCGGCTACGAATTTGCCAAGCGCTTCCTAAAGGGCCGGCACGCTTTTCTCGTCTGCACCCACACCGACAAAAAGCACATTCACAACCACATCTATTGGAACTCCACGGCGCTGGACTGTACGCGGAAGTTTAAGAACTTCATCGGCAGCTACCGCGCTGTCCGCAGGCTATCCGACCTGATCTGCGCCGAGCACCGGCTGTCCGTGGTGGAGAATCCGCAGAAACACGGGCTGAGCTACAACAAATGGCGCGGCGGTCACGACAAGCTCTCCAACCGCGATCTTCTGCGCATGGCGATAGACGCGGCGCTTGAAAAGCAGCCCCAGGATTTCGACGCGCTTTTAGCCCTTTTGAAATCCTCCGGCTATTCCGTTGCCCGAAAGGGCAGGCTGTCGCTGCGGCACGAAAACCAGAAACAGAGCATCCGCCTGGATTCCCTGGGCGAGGGATATTCCGAGCAGGAGCTGCGCGCGGTTCTCACCAGAAGCAGGGCGCACAAGCCCTTCGTCAAAAAGAAATATCCGAAGCGCAGGGAGCGCGCCACGCTGATTGCCGATATTGAGGCAAAGCTCAATTCGGGAAAAGGCTGCCGCTACGATCAGGCGATGAAGGTGGTAAAGCTCAAGCAGATGGCAAAGACGCTGATATATCTGGAGGAAAACGGCTTTGCCGACTTTGATGCGCTGGCCGACGCCGCCGCCGATGCGGAGAAGCGGTTCTATGCTTTGAAGGCGGCCATAAAGACGGCGGAAGCGCGTATGGGCGAGATACAGACCCTGCGGACGCACATCATGAACTATTCCAGGACGCGCAGCGTTTACACCGGCTACCGCAAGGCGGGGTACTCGAAAAAATACCTTGCGGAGCATGAGGGGGATATCCTCATCCACAAGGCGGCGAAGAAAGCCTTTGATGCGTTCGGTCTGAAAAAGCTGCCCACGGTCAGGAGCCTGAACGAGGAATTTGCAAGGCTGCTGGCAGAGAAAAAGGCGGCCTACGCCGAGTACCACCGGGCGCAGGAGCAGATGCGGGAGCTGCTGATCCACAAGGCCAACGCCGCCTATCTGCTGGGGCTGGATGAACAGAACCGGCAGACCACCGAGCGGCAGCGCGAGGAAAAATAGCGATGGCACATCGCGCAGCCACAGATGAAATCTGTGTTGCAGGGGGTATGGGGAACGCCCCATCAAGCAAAAGGCGGGGACTCGTCAGAGTCTCCGCCTGGTGTCTTTTGGCTCCAAAAGACCTTGCTTGCCAAAGCTGAGTAACCGCCACCCAAAGTCTAAAGCAAGCTGTATGTGGGGCGCAAGGTCTATATGTATGAGCACAACACTCCGTTAAATTCAAAGCAATTCTGTTTTAATGATTATTCCAGTATGATACGATCAAAAAAATCATACCGTTAGTATGAAATATACTTTCTTGTTAGTACTGATGGTATGTTCACTTTAGTGTGTTCTTCTGCTATAATAGAATGGACGGGAGGATTGATCATGGAAATGATGCTTGCTGAGAACATACGGATGTACCGCAAAAAAAAGCGTTTAACACAAGAGCAGCTTGCTGCGGATTTGGGCGTTACCTCAGGAGCCGTATACAAGTGGGAAGCAAAACTGTCTGTACCCGAGTTAAATATGATTATAGAAATAGCGGATTACTTTGATACGTCCGTGGATGCTCTATTGGGTTATACAATGAAGGACAATAGATTATCTGTTACAGTTCAGCGCCTAAAAGAATACCGAATCAAGAAAGAATATGTCGGGCTCTCTGAAGCGGAAAAAGCATTAAAGAAATTCCCTCACGCTTTTGAAGTAGTTCACGAGAGTGCCATTTTATATCGAGTCTTCGGTATGGAAAGGCACGAGGAAAAGTTGCTTTGGCGGGCCTTGGAGCTTCTGGAAAAGTCCTGTATGCTGCTATCGCAGAACACAGACCCGGCTATCAGTGAGTTGACGCTTCATGGTGAAATGGCGGATGTGTACTTAATGATCAATGAAGGGGGAAAAGCCATAGAACTTCTGAAACAGTACAATGCGGGCGGACACTATAATGACAGAATCGGGTTCATACTGGCGACCGATCAAAATCTCGCAGAGGATGCTGTGCCCTTTTTATCAATGGCATTGTTGCAAAATATTACTGCAATCATGCGTATGATCGAAGGATATGCAACTGTTTTTTGTGTGCGAAATGATTATTCTTCCGCTGAATCAATCCTGCTTTGGGGAATTGAACTCATTTCCGGCTTGACTCAGCCTGGAAAAACAAGTTTTCTTGATAAGATGCTTGGCAGATTCTATGTTTTTCTCGCCTTTATGCAGATAAGAAGTGAAAACAAGGACGACGCAATTATCTCATTGAAGAGGGCTCAAGCGTTTGCACGCGATTATGATGCTTTTCCTTGTTTTGATATGAGCAACATACGTTATATTGAGTTCATAGATAGGGTAAACGCATATGACGATCTCGGAACAACAGCATTTGAAAGTTTGGAACGAGCCGTTAAGGCCTTTAACGACAAAAAGCTATCTGCTCTATGGGAAAAGCTTTGAGGAGGCAAAATTACTATGAATAATCGTGTTTTATTACTTCTGAGTAAGGGCGTTTCATACATTGGAACAAAGCTATTCTCATTTGCTTTGAGCTGGTATATTCTAAAGCAGACCGGATCGGGGCTGAATTTTAGCATTTCACTTTTGGTGAATTATCTTCCTACAGTCATTTTTTCCATGATCGCTGGAAAAGTCAGCGATAGATTGAAGCATCCGAACAGAATGCTCGTCATATGTGATATAGCAAGCGCAATTGCCTGTGTTATACCGTTGGTGTTTTTTAGCTTGCCCGCCATATACTGTACGATTTTTATTCTCTCCTGCATTTCAGCTCTATTCAACAATATAGTAGATGCTCACTTGCCAAACCTTGACGGAATCAAGGATGCGGTCGGGTTAAAAAAGCTGGCTTCCTCATCGCAGCTCATTACATCCGGCGTCAACATCTTGGCGCCTGCTGTTGGGGGAGTTCTTATCAGCACTATCCCTGTAAAAATGTTTGCCGTAATCAATATCGCTTCATTTTTAATATCCGCATTCGGTGAATTATTCCTCATATTTAATGCGGCAGAAACCGCTTCATTCAAAGAACAACCAGAGAAAAAGACATATTCCGCATTCCTTTGGCTGTTGAGAAATAAGGATTTCCGCCCCTTTCTATTTGGCGATGGTCTTGTAAACTTTTGCGTTACAGCAGGGATCAGTGTAGCGGTTCCGTTCATCATTACGAACGCTCTTGGGATTTCTTCAGGCAGTTATGGGATAATCACCGGATGCCTCGGCTTTGGATCTGTTTTAAGCGCCCTGTTTCAAACCAAACATCCCTGTAAAACAGAACTTAAATACCCATATGCTAAGGTAGGATGCCTTGGATTCATAATGCTATTGATCAGTCTTATTGCACGGATTCCATATCATCCCATCCGCACAGTTATAGCTTTTTGCATACTTGAGTTTATCGTTGGCTGGCTAAGCGTAGCGATCAACATCAAGACAATCACGACAATCCAAATATTTGTCCAAGATGACTTTCGTGGCCAAGTTATTGGCACTCTGACAGCAGTATCATATAGTTTGATACCTATATCGCTGCTTTTGGCTGGCACAGCTGTTGACATGGTGGAATCTTACGTTATTCCGCTGATTTGTGGCAGTCTACTTGTTGTGTTGCTCGGATGTATACGTCTGTTGGACTTGCGTGCAAATAAGTTGCCGACAGAATAGGGTTATGTTTCGGTAGTTTTTTTCACACAACAATTATACCACATAGTAAAGACTCCCGGGGAACTTTTCCTCGAGAGTCTTGCTATTTTTTCGGGCCCTTTTTAACAGCCCCTTATGCGGAGGTATGAAATAATGTGCGTAACGCGATTGTCAAACACCTTTTCTTATCACGTTAATGATGACACCAACCAGCAATCCGACGCCAGAACCTATCGTCATTCCAAGCGGGATGTTTTTGAGTGCTGCTCCAATTGCAACGCCCGCACCACATCCGATTGATAAAGACAAAACACCTATCACAACAGAGTTCATGGTTATATCTCCTTTCGTTAATTTTTCAATTAGGCATTAGCACAACTCTCCCAAACATTGAATTTATTGCTTTATAAATTTGTTTTTCAAGTCGTACTATTATGAAATCATTTTTGTCAGAAAGAAACCATGTGCTTTTCTTCCGAAAATGCTTTGCTTGTTAACCACACCAAAATGACGCTGATCGCCATATTGGAGCCAACTGAGATAAGCACATCATGCATACGCTGTTCGCCTGATATAATTTCACGAATCACAGCAGCATTACCAAGATATGGGATTGCATCCGTAAGCAGGCCAACCGATAGTATACTGTCAAACATCACGGAAAATCCACATACGATGGACAGTATATATAATGCTACGGATATTCCGCTTGCCGCTTTGGTGCTTTTGCATATGCTCGATATGTAGCAAACAATTGCTGAAATAAGAACAGCAGTAGATATCAAAATAATAGCAAGCATGATAATTTGCTTGATGCCTAATTGGAATACAATAGTTTCAAATGCATCCGAGGCAAACAGCTTCATGGCAAAAGGCATCACGATCATCATGATTCCCATCATAAAAAAGGAATCCACAACTGTAATGATAGCAAGAGATATGCATTTTGAAAAAGCAATGTCACTGCGCTTAATAGGCATTAGCAGATAGCCAGCTAAAGTGTTTTTCTCTTTTTCTGATGTAATTAAATCGACACCGAGCGATACCGCAGCGTGCGTAACTAAAAAGAGCAGCATTAATGGTACAACTCGTCCAGCAAAAGAATCCATAGAGCTTTTAGGTTGAATGACCTCATGGAAATTAACATCAAAGGTTAACATTGTCTGTTCATCGTCAATCCGAGAAGATATGATGGATTGCTTATACGGACTCAATACATTCGCTGAAATATAATTCACGATATATCCCGCTTGACTGTCATTTTTGTTAATATAAAAACGCACTACTGGTACAGTCGCTCCATCAGTACTTTCAATCTTACTTACGAAGTCTTCAGCGAAAGATAAAACCGCAGAGTAATCTTTCTCCCTAAACAGTTCGCTTATTTCATCCTCTCCGCAATCTTGAACTTCATATTCTATTCCTGTCAAATCGTTCATTTGTTGCAACAGTGTTTTCGGTGAATTAATAACACCAATCTTTATTTTCTCGGCAGGCGTTTCTTTTTGTGCTAATGACATTATCATTGACATTGCCATAATCATAGCAACAATGAGTATAGCGGGTGCGATAACAGAACCAAAAAGCAACGGCAGATCTCCAAAAAATCGACGCAGCTCTTTCTTTATCAACACAACAATGGGACTACTCTTCATCTGCCTCTACCTCCTTAACTGCTTTTTTATAATAGGAGAGGTATGCATCTTCGAGAGAGCCCGCCCCACTTTCCTTTAGTATTGATTCCGAAGTTCCAAAGTTTGCAACCTTCCCAAAGACAATCATTACGAGTTCATCACATGATTTTTCGATTTCCGACATTATGTGAGACGAGATGATGAGTGTTTTTCCATCCCTTTGGAGTAATCTCAGATATGAAATTACTTTTTGGGAGGTCAAAATATCTAACCCGTTTGTTGGTTCATCCAATATATACACACTGGCATCATGCAGCAATGTTAATGCAATCATTACTTTTTGCTTCATACCAGTGGACAGCTCGCTAATTCTCTTGTCACAAAATGAACCGATGTTGAAATGGTCAAACAACTCGTCCATTTTTTCATTAATTGATTGTTTGTCCATCCCGTACATTTTTCCAAACAACCCAAACAAATATCGAGCGCTGAAAAATGGGTCAACATTAATTGATGCGGAAAGGAAAGCTACATCACGCCTAACATCCAAAGGATTAGCGAGCGTGCTTTTATTGTTAACCAAGATTGTTCCGCTGGTTTGTTTTGAAAGTGTTGCGATACACTTCAAAAGCGTCGTCTTTCCCGCCCCATTATGCCCTACTAGACCATACGACTTTCCGGCTTCCATAGATAGAGAAATGTCATCTACAACATTGATAACTTTCCTGCTATTTGAAGATTTGTAGCTTTTTATTACATTTTGCAGTTCTATCATCATGCGTCCTTACCTTCGCTTCGAAGCAAAGCATTCTGTACTTCCTGAACACGTATGGCCAATTCGCTCTCCTTAAAAAGGTTAAGAGCTCGCCTTGTTACATTACAATATGTTTTATCTACCGAGCCTAACAAATCGTTCGATTTTAAATACGCCTTGGCACGGCATCCACCAGCACATTCTTCGGCAATATCGCATTTGGCGCATTCACTAATATCGCCCATACGCATATTCCTAAATTGGCTGAGGACTGAGTTGTCCCACCATATATCCCTAAACGGTGTTTTCTTTGTGTTACCACAAACAAACTCGGGGATACCAACGAACATGAGACAAGGATAGATATCGCCGTTAGTATCAACGACACAGTTTGCTATTCCTGCATTGCAACATTTGCTCGTTAAGCGGCTTTTATGCGTTTTTGTATCGATTAAGTACTCCGGTCTAGTCACCCCCATACCGCGCGCAAGAGCTTGATCTCTGGTCATCATGAATAATGTTTCAATTCGGAGTTGAACCAGTTGCTCCTCGTTTAATAAGAGATTCCTATTCTCGGATGCATATCCCATATCAATGACATCAGAAGCCTCTATCTCAACTGCGCCATAACTGTGTGCCAATTCAATTATATCTTTGTATGTATCGAAATTGGTCGAATTGACAGTAATGGCAACCCCCAGCGGGATTTTATAATCTTTGCATAACTGCATAGTCTTAGTAGCCTTAGCATAGCTACCCGTTCCTCGTATAGAGTCGTGCACCGCTTCTGTGGCTCCTTCTAAGCTAACTCGCATAAAGACATTTTTGCCTTTAACACTCTCAAAGAAAGATTCAGAAACCATTGTTCCGTTTGTGAAGATAGTTGCTTTCATCTGTAAAGAGTCTATATAATTGATCAAAGCAACAATGTCATCGCGCATAAACGGTTCCCCGCCTGTCAACACAATCTCATTTGCTCCCATACTGCATGCATCATCAATTATCGCTACCATTTGTTCAAATGGCAACTCATTCTTGTTTTGAATATTGCCTTCGAGACAATGCTTGCATGAAAGGTTACAGGAATTTGTAACTTTTATATTCAATGTTTCAAGGTAATAGGGGGGGATGATCAGGTTAATAAACCCTCTATCATCATCATTGGACGAGAAAAATGCTGATGATTCAAGTTGCTGAAGCGTTTCTTTTACATCTTCGAGAAGCACGTCGAAGTCGCTAGCAGGGTATTTCATAACTAGATTTTCCGCTATGCTTTCCATTGGATTGTAATTGACATAGCGCTGCAGGAATATGAACGTAGCGTTTTTGTTAAGCGTTAGCCAATCCCCAGTTTGGGTGTTGAACAGCACAGACCCATTTTCAATCTGCCTCCATTTTACATATTTACGAATATGCATAAAAACCTCCTAATTGCTTAATATCGATATCCAGTAAGATTATAGAAAAGCTTAATGAATCTGTATCGTAAGCTTCCCTTAACCAATACCAAACCTTTCTTTCTCAGGATTTTCGTAACTGATACGACAGACAGATAGGCATCATCTTCTGTAACACCGTATCTAATTTCTACTTTTCCAGCGATATCCGCCAGCGTTCGTTCGCCATCTATTTGTTGACATATATAGAAAAAAGTGTCATTGATGTCAAACTTTATATCCCGCAACAAATCATGGAGAATATAACCACCGTCTGATTTAGAAAACTCTATTTGGGAAAATTGTTCTAAGACAATTCTCTTGTTTTTATCGTTTTGAACGCCCACGGTTCTTCCTCGGTCTTTGTATATTCGACCCACGCTTTCATGAACATATTTCGGAGATCTTTTTCACTAAGATTCTTAGTTCGAATAACGGGATCGTAAAAATCATAATTATCCCAATTGGTCGTGAGCAACTCGATTCCCCACTTATCTCTATCCTCATAGACAGATGTGCCAGGCAGTGGAGTGAGAATAGCAAACTTGCAATTGGTAAAATTGTGTTTGGATAGTCTTCTGATTTTTAGTGCAAAATCTAATGTCCTCTGAAACGTGTCGTGTGTTTCAGTTGGCGTGCCAATAATGAATGAACACACGACGGTAATTCCTACACGAAGAAACTTGCATACAGCCTTTTCTATCGTATCTGTTGTGATATTTTTCCCTATATCTTTTAGAACCTGGTTATCTCCAGATTCAGCACCTATCTGCACATGTCTGCATCCAGCAAGCGCCATCTCTTTAACGATTTCATCGGTAACCGTATTCGCTCTTGCTTCAGCTTCCCAGTGTATATTGAGATTCCTGCGTCGTATTTCTCTGCAGATTTCTATGCAGTGCTGCTTATCAGCAGTAAATGTGTCATCGGCAAGAAAAAAATAATCTACACCGCATTCTCTATATAGATATTCTATTTCATCCACTACGCTATTAACGGATCTAGTTCTATATCTTGAACCAGAAACCGCCCCTGCAGAGCAATATATGCACCTGTACGGGCATCCACGGCCGCTTAAAATAACTCCCGGACAAATGTATTTGTCCAGTTCATAAAGATCCCAAGCAGGCATACCTATGTCGTCTAAATTTTGAATATACGCTCTATCCTCCGTACGATGATAAGCATTATCGTCATCTATATAAGCAAGCCCTTTTACTCCTGAATAATCAGTTTCACCTTGAAGAATAAGTGAACAAAGTTCCTGCAAGGTTCTTTCGCCCTCATAAAAAGAAACAAAGTCCACACAACCTGCTGCGAGAATTTCCTCTGAAATAAAGGTTGCCTGGGGGCCTCCCATGATAATTTTTATCGATGGATAATGCGCTTTAACGTATTTTGCAATTCGCATACCATTTCCATGATTTGCTACAAAGGAGCTGATTCCTAATATCTTCACATCGTGCTCCTCAATGAAATGCAGGATATCATCAGCGTCTTTTTCTGATGGACCCATGTCAAACAGGAACACTGAGATGTTAATCTTTCTAAGCGCTGCCGCAAGATACCCAATCCCGGGTGCAGGGTGGGAATACATAAGCTTCTCATGCTTGGTTCCCTTCATTGTAACAGGGCGTGGATTGGTCAATAAAACATCAAACATTACATCGGCCTCCAATTAACAACAAGAAGATTAATTTTTTCACATTGGTTTAGAAAACCAACTACATCTCGACAAACCAATTCTCTCGGCGCATTAAAACGCAACATAATTGAATCAATAATTTCTGAAATGGTTGTCGTGCCATCACACTTTTCCCATATGCTACTAGCTACCTTATTCAGCGATAAGCCAAGTCCTTCGTTTGCATCAAGGTCGTTAATAGTTTCAAAGGAAAAACCATTTTGGGAGAAAAAGATTTCTCTCAGTTCTTGATGAATCGCCAAATCCGACTTCAATATCAGTATTTTTACTGTATTGTTTTCGTTATAAAGCCATGAGTCAACCATCCGTTTTGGTGTTGCGGTTAAAATATCTCTACACATATAATTACCTCACTGATTCGTCATTATCTTAACAAAAAAATCAAACGCTTTTCGTGTGAACTTATTAATTTTGCTGAATGCATTCCCTAAAACGCTCTTGCTAAGGTAATATTGTTTTACTCTTGACCAATCTGTTCCTTGAATCGGGAGGAAAGAAAATAGGTTGATGAGTATAGCATCGCAGCAGATGAAAATAATTAGTTTCACATATGTAAAATTATTGAGGATGCATCCAATAATTGTACATATTATAGCAATTCCACTAAATAGAACTATTGGGATTAAAGGACCCGCTATGTATATTTTAGCTCTTTGCCCAGGCTCTAACTTTATTCCTTCTTCTCTGAATGACACACTAAAAGAAAAGAGGTACGGGATAAAGGAAATATAATCTGCCTTAATCCCGTACTTTTTTGTTGCAATAATCCAATGAGAAGTTTCATGAACAGCAAAAGAGAGCATAACACCTTCGAAGATGCACATGCTTTCTATGAAGGAAATAATGGGTGTTGCTGTCGTGAATGAAACGATAGAAAATACTCCGATATAAAGTGCTATATACGGCAAGCGGTATCTATGTAAAATCCATAGCACCCATATAAGAAAGCGCACAGAAGAAATATTCCTTGGTATAGGTTTAATAATTCCTCTTGGCACTATTTTCTTTACGCTTGTATTCAGCATAGCAAATACTTTAATATCCTTTCTGCGTCATAATTTATCCTATTGGAGTATGCCTCCCGCTACATTAGCATTTCTTCGTGTATATACATCCAACGATACCTGCACCGCCTGAAATCAGCGCCGCTCCGAGAGTAATGATGGCAGTAGCTGCTGCAGAGGGAGCAGAATACGCATCATCGGTTACAAGATCAGCCTTGTGAACCGAAATCTGAGGGCTTTCATACTTCACGATCTCTTCCACCGTATAACCTCCTTTCATCATCAGAAATGGTAACACCGCCCACATGTATAATTATACACTATTCATGCAGTAATTTGAATAACTCACAAAAATATATTTATTAGCTATTCCGAAGGCACGAGCGTGGATTTATAAGAGCACGCATGAAGGATATTATTTTTCCAAGTACATTTTACTTAAAAGTTCAATAATGTACATAATGCAAATGTATGCAGAAGTTTTGCGAAGTATATTCATAAAAAAGTGCTTTTTTATCGCTAAATGACCACCTAAACGAGAGGATTACATCAGTTGCCATTGTTTCTTGGTCTGTTTGATTCATTATCAGGAGATGTACCTATGACGAGGCCATCTTCATAGAAATCCTTTACTCTATTCTTACGTAAGACATTCACATTTTACGAAAAAGGCTTGCATTTGAGTTTTGCATTGAATATAATATTATATAGGAGGGATGGTAGATGAATTCAAAGTATCGCTATTTCGTACCTCTGGCCTTTTTTGTGCTGCTCTTTTTGATAGTATCAGTTGCAAGCTTTTATTTCTTGCCGGAGGGCATTTTGAAAGAAGTAAATGTAGACAAAGACGTTTCAGACAACACATCCTTCTTAATGAATGTATTCTCAGTGCTTACAAGGAATGTAATTGTCGTTTTCTTTTTTTGTATCGGAAATCTAGTTGCGATAAGAACAAGCCGTTTTACAGTACCCATGGGATATTTTGGTGTAGGATTAATGATTATTGTCAACGGAATAACATTAGGTACGTGGTCGTTTTCCGCTCGCAATGATGGGCGTCCCAGTAGTGTAATTGATATTTTGATGCATAATTTCGATGTCGTAAATAATGCGGGTTTGGTGGAAATGTTAGGTGCCCTTTTTGTTGTTATTGCGCTTGGAGGATTGAATTATTTGATTATTGAAAAGGGCAAGTTATTAAAATGCAAGTTTACATCTTTGAACCCTTTTGAATGGTTCTTTGCCTGCACCGGAATAATGATGATTGTTTTGGGGGCTTTAATTGAAGCTAAGGCGCTGGGTTAAAGCATCTGAACCACAGAGCACATAGCCTCCCCCCATTAAAACAATTTAGATAAAATGTAGATCGTTTCCCGAAAGGAGATGACCGACATGGTGACAAATAGTATGGAAAAAGCTCAGGGTTCTTTTCCATACTTATATACACTTTTTATTACTTTGGGATTCAAGCGGCTGTTGTTTCCACCGTTTGAAGAATCTGTTTTGTGCAGGAGACGCTAACGACGAATCGTCAAATAGCGATTTAATCATACCGCGCAGAAATGGAGCAGAACTGTGGCACTCACAAACCGAACACTCATCATATTCAAATATCTCTGGGAGACCACGGATGAATCTCATCCGGTTTCGCTTGCGGATATTTCCGCGTTTTTGAAGCAGCACGAGATTACCGCCGACCCGCGTACGCTCCGCAAAGACATTGAGCAGCTTTCAGAATTCGGTGTGGATATTGTCAAGGACCGCAGGGTTCAGAATCTCTACCATGTGGCTTCTCGGCATTTTGAAGCGCCGGAGGTCAAGCTGTTAATTGACGCCGTTCAGTCTGCCCGATTCATTACGCCGCGAAAGAGCAAGGCGCTGGTTAAACGTCTTTCATCCTTCGTTGCTCCCGGCGATACAGCCCTTTTGAACAGGCATCTCTACATCGACAGCCGTTCCAAGGCCACCAATGAGAGCATTTATCTGAATGTAGACCGAATTCAGACTGCCATCACGGAGCGGAAGAAAATCTCCTTCTGCTATTTCGACTACTCACCTTCCAAAGAGCGGGTTCTGCGGCGCGGCGGACAAGTCTACTCGGTCTCCCCGTTTGCCATGCTCTGGAACAACGATACATACTATCTCGTCGGCTTTCACGATCACCGACAGCAGATCTCAAAGTTCCGTGTTGACCGCATCGTGCAGATGGAGATCACGGATGAAATCGCAGTAAAAAAGCCAAAGACCTTTGACGTATCGGAGTTCTTCACACAGGAATTCTCCATGCTCAACGGTAAAGAATGTACGGTAACGCTGTTGTGTGAAAACATCCTGATGAACAGCATCATCGACCGCTTCGGGGAGGATGTTCCCGTGCAGACCGTCGATGCAGACCATTTCTGCGCGCAGGTAACGGTCGATCTCAGCAGCAATTTCTACGGCTGGGTGTTTGCCTCTGCCGGGAAGATGAGAATCACAGCGCCGCAGGAAGCGGTGGAAGGCTTTCACAGAATGCTGGAGAGCTTCAGCGAACGGCAACCAGCCGATGAAACGCCCAGCATATCCATCGGTCAGGTTAAAAAATGAAGATTTTTCCCCGAAGGTGTGCATCTGATTGCACACCTTCTTTTTGCCCCCTTGCTTTTTTCTGCGTCATGTGTATAATAGAGCTATCAGGAACTTTTGTTCCAGATAGGAGATAAGTACAATATGAGAAGCAAGAGCGAGGAGCTTATGCTCCGCATCCGGGAGTACATCGAAAGCTACTTTGAGCGGTATTCCTCTACCCCCACTGTTCGGGAGATCGCCGGAGCCATGAAGATCGCGGTTTCCTCCGCACACAGATACCTGGTGGCAATGGCGGAAAAGGATATGGTTTTCTACGAAAACGGTACGCTCTCCACTCCGAAGATCCAACGGATGAATCCGGCGGTGAGCCCCGCCGCCATTGTCGGTTCCATCCCCTGCGGCTCGCCGGAGGAAAAGGAAGCGCAGGTGGAGGAATACCTGCCCCTGTCCGTGTCCTTCTTCGGCAAGGGGGACTTCTACGCCCTCCGCGCCTCCGGCAGCTCCATGGAGGATGCACAAATCGGTGATGGCGACCTTGTTATTATCCGGCAACAGCACACCGCCCAGGTCGGAGAGATCGTCGTTGCCCTCACCGACGAGGACAAGAACACGCTGAAGCGGCTCTTATATGACGATGACCGGCAGAGCTATTACCTCCACCCGGAGAACAAAGACATGGAGGATATCTATGTGTCCGGGCTTCGGGTACAGGGCGTAGCTACCCATGTGATCAAAGCCCTTTGACGGAGGTATTGCCCATGCAGAAAAAATATGTGTCCGTCAACGCGGAGGTGGATACGGACGGCGTGATCCGCCCGCTTCTTATCCGCTGGCATGACGGCAGACAGTGGGAGGTGACAAAGGTGCTTCATACCTGTACTGCTTCT
>SFGN01000001.1 GCA_004556565.1 Lachnospiraceae bacterium
GGTCGCTAATACAATAAAGGAACACAGATGGTTTTTCAATATAAAATTTATATCAGAGGGCTGGTATGCTACCCACTATCATGCCAGAAGCCTCAAATAAATATGATTCCGATACGGACTACCATATCAAAAAACAAACCTTCCGGCAGCATACGTATCATATAATCCTCCGCAGGGTCAAAAATCCACAGATCATTGGTGAAAAATATCTCATGAAACATTACGAAAACCCTGTTGAAATCTGCAGCCACCGCAATTCCAAGTACCGCCGCAAGAACTCCGAAAACTGCAAGCACAACCTGATAGCTGCGTGACAAAATATATTTCCAGTCCGCCTTTCTGATAAAAAGAGTAATCATACAAATCAGAAAAATAATGACAGCTCCTGCTCTGAGATGAAGCCCTCCGATAAACAGATCCTGCACATCCTTCATATGAAGCCGGTCCTGCTCATTGAAAAAATCCTGCTCCGCTCCTTCCACAGTGGTCATCACGCTGAGTTCTTCCCTCTCACCGCGCAGATAGTACATCATCTCATATGTCACATACATAACATCCTCCATCTCCATATCCAGTTCAGAAAGGACATCGTATTTCTCATATTCTTTTTCATAAACACCAAAATCCATATACATTCCGGCTTCAAATGCAGTAATCAGAATGATAATCACCAGACTAAATGCAGCGGCTGCCCCTGACAGCCAGTCCCACCATTTCCTCACCTTATAAATCTCTTCTTTCTTTTTCCATTTTTCTTAGCATACCATAATTTTCATTGCTTTTCATGTCATTTTGACTTATACTACATATATCTCTTATTAGGAGGTCTTATAATGGATATCAATTATGAACTATATAAAGTGTTTTATCATGTAGCTTCCACTCTAAGTTTTTCGGAAGCTTCCAAGCAATTATTTATTTCCCAATCCGCCGTCAGCCAGTCAATAAAAACATTGGAAAGGAAACTGGACCAGACACTGTTTATCCGCAGCACAAAGCATGTGCGGCTTACTGCGGAAGGAGAAATCCTTCTCCGCCATATTGAGCCTGCCATCCATCTGATTCAGCGCGGAGAATCGCAGCTGATTGATGCGGCAGCGACAGGCGGACAGATACGCATCGGTGCAAGCGATACCATCTGCCGGTATTTTCTTGTTCCCTATCTCGAGCGTTTTCATAAAGAATACCCTAACGCACATCTGAAAGTAATAAATCAGACCTCTTTAAAATGTGTTGAGCTTCTTGCCTCCGGACAGGTAGATCTGATTATATCCAATTATCCGAACAAAAATATCAGCAGTTCCTGTTCCGTAAAGAAAATCCGTAAATTCCGCGATGTTTTCATTGCCAATCACTCCTTCGGCAATTTAAAAGGGAAAAAACTGACTTTTGACGAGTTATCTCATTATCCGATTCTGATGCTGGATAAGCAGAGTACGACAAGCGAATTTCTTCACCGGCTGTTCCAGCAGCATCAGCTTGACCTTGTCCCGGAGATTGAACTGACAAGCAATGACCTTCTGATTGACCTTGCGCGCATCGGTCTTGGAATAGCATTCATACCGGATTATTGTATCGATGATAAAATGAAAGATCTTTTCATAGTTTCCACTCGGGATGAGCTTCCGGAGCGGGAACTGATACTGGCATATAACGAACAGATCCCTATGACAAAAACCGTACAGAATTTTCTTGATTTCTTTCAATGACGGAAATTGTTTCATCGTCAGATGTCTGCAGCCCCTACAAATATTAATAAAACTCCGGCAGAAGAAGCCGTATCCAGTGTCAGCCGGTGACAGCTTCTTCTGCCGGAGCTTATTATTTCCGAAAGCAGTTCGTTATTCAACAACAGCGATACGCATCATATTACTTACAGATTTCTTCCCTGACTGTATACTAGGGGACGGAATGCCTGCCGTCATAACGACAATATCGCCCGGATTTACATACTGTTTTACCAGTGCCAGTTCAATTGCACTTTCACAGATATCTTCTGTCGTATGGAACTGAAGAGATTTGATCGGTCTTACTCCCCAGTAAATCGACATTCTTCTCAGAGTCCGCTCATTAGGTGTGATTCCAAGAATTTCCTGTTTTGGTCTCAGGTTGGATACCACTCTCGTAGTCGCTCCGGACACGCTTGGCGTAATAATACATTTTGCATTCATATTGGCAGCCGCAAGTACGGAAGAATACCCTATTGCGCTCGAAATACCTGCCTTCAGATGTTCCCCGACACGATCCAGCATCAACTGGTAATCCAGATGCTTTTCCGTACTTTCAATAATGTGTACCATCATCTGCAGTGCCTCCAGCGGATATTTTCCAGCTGCCGTCTCACCTGAGAGCATAACCGCATCCGTCCCGTCATATACAGCATTTGCCACGTCTGTAACTTCCGCTCTTGTAGGACGGGGATTCCGAATCATAGAATCCAGCATCTGAGTCGCCGTAATAACTGTTTTGAAATTTGCATTGCATTTCTGTATGATCATCTTCTGGAGATACGGAACCTCTTCCGCCGGAATCTCAACACCTAAATCTCCCCTGGCAACCATGACTCCGTCTGCGGCACGGATGATTTCATCGATATTGCGTATCCCCTCCGCATTCTCAATTTTTGCAATAATCGGTATATGCGGAGCGTTCAGTTCCTTCAGGTATGCACGGATTTCCATGACACATTCCGCATTACGCACAAAAGATGCCGCAATGAAATCAATATCCTGCTCTACACCAAATTTTAAATCCTCTTTATCTTTATCTGTAATAGCAGGCAGCCGGACAGGTACATTCGGAACATTAACCCCCTTCTTCTCTCCCAGCTCACCGCCGTTAACGACAACACAGATAATATCTTTTCCGTCCTTACCTACAACTTCAAGGCCAATCAGACCGTCGTCAATTAAAATAGTTTTCCCTCTGTCAACATCTTCTGCAAGTCCTTCATATGTGATGGAAACCTTTTTATCATCTCCCACGATTTCTTCCGGAGTAAGGATAAAGGTCGCTCCATCTTTCAATTGTATCTTCTTGCCGTCTTTTAATAATCCTGTACGGATCTCCGGTCCTTTTGTATCAAGAAGAATTGCTGTATTACTGTGCTCTTCTTCCCTGATCTGCTTAATCATATCCATACGTCTTTTATGCTCTTCATGGCTTCCGTGTGAAAAATTGAGACGTGCCACATTCATTCCTGATTGAATCAGCTTACGCAACACTTCAGGGTCATCAGTTCTTGGTCCGACAGTGCATACTACTTTTGTCTTTTTCATTGTTAATCTCCTTTTGTTTTAATAATGGTCATTGCCTTTTAGACTGTACTTATAATTAATTATGCATACCGCCCTTATTTTACATGTTCATGTGTAAACAAATGATCCTGGCAATATTCAAAATTTCCGTTACACCTTGAACAGAACCTAAATTCCAGGTCCGGATTATCAAGCTCCGTCCTTCCACATACCGCACAGCGATGCTTTGCTCCGTTTGTATACATCATCTGAGGCCTGCTGTTCTGCCTGAACTTCCGCTTTCTTTTTACTTCGTGCGGCGTGTACGGCCTGAAATTCCTGCTTGATAAAAAGAACAGAATAAAATTCATCAAAGATGCAATCACAGCAACCCGCTCTACCATATTTCCTGTTATCAGAGTATACAGAATCATGGCAGCATATACATACCCCATCCATTTCATTTTGATCGGAAGCACAAAATACAGCAATACTTCCATGTCAGGATAACTGACGGCAAATGCAAGGAAAATTGACATATTAATATAGTATGTGCTGAAATACGCACCATATCCGAATGAATTAGAACCCAAAATCAGATAAAGCAAAAACGCACCGATCACGGTGAATAAAATTCCGGAAAAAATATACACATTATATCGGAATGTGCCCCATGTACGTTCCAGTGCAGTTCCGAGCTGATAATAAAGCAGCAGCATGATAAGAATTGACAGCAGACTGCCGCTTGGCGGAATCAGCACCCAGGAAACAATCCTCCATATCTGCCCTCTCAGAATGTATGCCGGTTCCAGAGTAAGCCACCCTAAAAGTCCCGGCTTCAAAAAATAAATCACATATCCTATCACATATCCTGCAAGCAGATATACGGTCAGATTAGGCAGCGCATAGCGCCCGAATCGTTTTTCCAATTTGTTCAACCAGTTCAACTGTCATACTCTCCTTTTTCATTTCAGTTTTTCGTGTAATAATACATCTTTCGCTGTATAATACCAGCATAATTGTATCGTCAGCAGTGTAGTTTGTCAAATAGATGTTTTACATATTTTATAATGATTCTGTAATCATTTTATAAATTTTTTGTTTAACAAGTGTAAATTTTTTATTCTGTGGCAACCTTCCTTCAATTAACGATTGTCTTTTTTCCGGTCTTGTCGTATAATTTAAAATGTTGTCTGAAGTCCTGATGACTTAATAATAAGAAACAATAGTACCCGCAGGCAGAAAACAATACGTATGCCCTGCCTTCGCGTACCGAAGAAACTTCATTAATTTCAGCGCAGAACGGGCATTTTCACAGCTTTTGAGACATAAAAAGTATCAAAGAGTAAAATGCCGTGCCGGGTTATCCCAGAAGCATTCCGGGTAATTTATGGCAGGCTGCGTTTATAAGGAAGGAGCAAAGCAAAACGGATACCTCCTGGTATTTATGATATCTGCTTTACGGTGAAGAACATATGAAATCTAATAACTTACATACTCTCGGAATTGATATCGGCTCAACTACAGTTAAGATAGCAATTCTGGACAATGAAAATGAGCTTTTATTTTCTGATTATGAACGTCATTTTGCCAACATTCAGGAAACTCTTTCCGACCTTCTCGGACGTGCTCTTTATAAGCTCGGACCTGTTTCTGTCTCTCCTGTAATTACAGGTTCTGGAGGGCTTTCTCTCGCCAAACACCTGAACGTGCCATTTGTCCAGGAAGTAATTGCGGTTTCCACTGCGCTGCAGGATTATGCCCCGCAGACTGATGTTGCTATTGAACTTGGCGGTGAAGATGCGAAAATTATTTATTTTGAAGGAACTAATGTGGAACAGAGGATGAACGGTGTCTGCGCCGGCGGTACCGGTTCCTTCATAGACCAGATGGCTTCTCTTTTACAGACAGACGCTGCCGGACTGAATGAATATGCAAAAAACTATAAGGCACTCTATCCGATTGCCGCCCGATGCGGCGTCTTTGCAAAAACGGACATTCAGCCTCTGATTAACGACGGAGCTGCAAAGGAAGACCTGGCGGCTTCTATTTTCCAGGCAGTTGTGAACCAGACTATCAGCGGTCTTGCCTGTGGAAAACCAATCCGCGGACATGTCGCTTTCCTCGGCGGTCCTCTTCATTTTCTGCCGGAGCTGCGTGCCGCATTTATCCGCACATTAAAGCTGGATGATGAACATATTATTGCTCCAAATCATTCACACTTATTTGCGGCAATCGGTTCCGCACTGAATTCCAAGAGGGACACTCAGGTTTCTCTTCAGGAACTGCAGCAGCGCCTCGAAGGAAAAGTGAAGATGGATTTTGAGGTAGAGCGTATGGAACCGCTTTTCAAATCCACCGCCGATTATGAAGCATTTATAAAACGTCATGAAAAACACCAGGTTCCTGTAAGAGATCTGGCTTCTTACCGCGGAAAGGCATTCCTCGGAATCGATGCCGGTTCAACTACGACAAAAGCAGCTCTTGTCGGTGAAGACGGAACCCTGCTCTACTCTTTCTATCATAATAATGACGGAGACCCTCTGGGCACTACCATTACTGCTATAAAAGAAATTTACAGCCTCCTTCCGGAAGGTGTTGAGATCGTTCACTCCTGCTCTACCGGTTACGGTGAAGCGCTGATTAAAGCTGCTCTACTGCTTGACGAAGGTGAAGTAGAGACAGTGTCACACTATTATGCCGCGTCCTTCTTTGAACCGGATGTAGACTGCATCCTCGACATCGGCGGACAGGATATGAAATGTATCAAAATCAAAAACCAGACGGTCGACAGCGTACAGCTCAACGAAGCATGTTCATCCGGATGTGGTTCTTTTATTGAGACATTTGCGAAATCACTGAATTACAGTGTTCAGGATTTTGCCCACGAAGCTCTATATGCTAAAAATCCGATCGACCTGGGGACACGCTGCACCGTATTTATGAATTCTAAAGTTAAGCAGGCGCAGAAAGAAGGTGCTGAAGTTGCCGATATATCCGCGGGTCTTGCTTATTCTGTCATCAAGAATGCACTTTTTAAGGTAATCAAAGTGTCCGATGCATCTGAACTCGGAAAGCACATTGTTGTACAGGGCGGCACATTTTATAATAATGCGGTCCTGCGAAGCTTTGAAAAAATCGCCGACTGTGAAGCAATCCGCCCGGACATCGCCGGAATCATGGGTGCGTTCGGTGCTGCCCTTATTGCCCGTGAACGCTATGTTGACTGCGAAGGAACTACAATGCTCTCTATTGAGGAGATCGAAGCACTTGAGTATTCGACAACCATGGCTAAATGCAGGGGATGTACGAACAACTGCCGGCTGACAGTGAATCATTTCAGCGGCGGAAGAAAATTTATTACCGGAAACCGCTGTGAACGGGGACTTGGAAAGGAAAAATCTGATCATAAGCTGCCAAACCTGTTCGATTACAAGCTGAAACGTTATTTTGATTACACTCCGCTCACAGAAGAAGAAGCCACACGCGATGCGATCGGCATACCGAGAGTTCTGAATATTTATGAAAATTATCCTTTCTGGTTTACCTTTTTTACAAAGCTTGGATTTCAGGTTGTTGTATCACCGTTGTCCACCAGAAAGATTTATGAACTTGGAATCGAATCCATTCCAAGCGAATCGGAATGTTACCCGGCAAAACTTGCCCATGGTCATGTGCAATGGCTGATCGACAAGGGAATCAAACATATTTTTTATCCGTCCATTCCATATGAGCGAAATGAGTTTAAGGAAGCAAACAATCATTATAACTGCCCGATTGTAACTTCTTATCCGGAAAACATAAAAAACAACATGGATCCTATTATCAACGGAGAGGTTGATTTTATTCATCCATTCCTGAATTTTACCAGTGAAGAGACGATTTCCTATCGACTTTATGAAGAACTGGGCGAAAAATTCTCTCTCTCCGAACAGGAAATCAAAGAAGCCGTCCATGCTGCCTGGGAAGAACTGGCTTCCTGCCGCAAAGATATACAGAAAAAGGGCGAAGAAACCATACAATATCTGAACGAGACCGGAAACCGCGGAATCGTCCTCGCCGGACGCCCGTACCATATTGACCCGGAA
Organism: Lachnospiraceae bacterium; assembly: GCA_004556565.1. GTDB lineage: Bacteria > Bacillota > Clostridia > Lachnospirales > Lachnospiraceae > Schaedlerella. The sequence continues at coordinate 7,325 of SFGN01000001.1, forward strand.
GTAAACCACGGCATTCCGGAACTGATTAATTCTTATAATATTGCCGTGCTGACCGAGGATTCCATCTCACACCTGCATCCGGCGGAGCATCCGCTGAATGTCATGGATCAGTGGATGTACCATTCCCGTCTGTACGCGGCAGCCAATTATGTAAAAACCGTAGACAATCTGGATTTAATCCAGTTAAATTCCTTTGGGTGCGGCCTGGACGCTGTCACCACAGATCAGGTATCTGATATACTTACTGATTCAGATAAAATATATACAACTCTGAAAATTGATGAGGTAAATAATCTGGGGGCTGCGAGAATCCGTGTCCGCTCTCTTCTTGCCGCTATCCGTGTGAGAGAACAGAGAAAGGCAAAACGTGAAATCAAACCCGCTTCTATTGAAAAAGTTATATTCACCAAAGAGATGCGGAAAACATATACGATTCTCTGCCCGCAGATGTCACCGATACATTTTGAGCTTCTGGAACCGGCTTTCCGTGCTTCCGGCTACAACATCGAAGTGCTTCCGAATGACAATAAACAGGCGGTTAACATGGGACTAAAATATGTAAATAATGATGCCTGCTATCCGTCTTTGATCGTAGTCGGGCAGATTATGGATGCAATCCTTTCCGGAAAATATGATACTGACAGAATTGCGGTCATCATATCCCAGACCGGAGGCGGATGCCGTGCGTCCAACTACATCGGGTTTATCCGCCGTGCCCTGAAAAAGGCCGGCTATGCCCATATACCGGTTATTTCTATCAACCTGAGCGGACTGGAAGACAACCCGGGATTTAAACTCACCCCGATACTGATCCTCCGCGGCATATATGCAGCTGTATTCGGTGACATTTTCATGAAATGCGTTTACCGGATGCGACCGTATGAAGCAGTTCCCGGGACGACGAATGCCGTTCACAGGAGATGGGTAAAGGTCTGCAGCGAGTTTGTTTCCACCGGATATCCGTCAAGGAAGAAGTTTAAGACATTATGTAGGAACATCATTTCGGATTTTGATCAGATTGAGACCCTGGATATCCGTAAGCCTCGTGTGGGGGTGGTAGGGGAGATTCTTGTAAAATTCCTTCCTGCCGCCAACAATCATCTGGTTGACCTGCTTGAAAGTGAAGGCGCTGAAGCTGTTGTGCCCGACCTGATTGATTTCCTTCTTTACTGTTTTTATAATCAGAACTTCAAGGTTTCTCATCTTGGCATGAAAAAAACGAAGGCTCTGACCGGGAATCTTGGTATTAAGGCACTGGAGTGGTTCCGCTCTCCTGCTTCTGAGGCATTCAGGGAAAGTAAGCATTTTGATCCGCCTGCTGATATTGCAGATCTGGCAAAAATGGCTTCTGAAATCGTATCTATCGGAAACCAGACAGGTGAAGGATGGTTTCTCACCGGAGAAATGCTTGAGCTGATTCACAGCGGAGCGGGTAATATTGTCTGCACACAGCCGTTTGCCTGCCTGCCGAATCATGTTGTGGGAAAAGGTGTAATAAAAGAGCTTCGCAGACTGTACCCTCAGTCAAATATCGTCGCAATTGACTTTGACCCGGGTGCAAGTGAGGTTAACCAGCTAAACCGTATCAAACTGATGCTTTCAACCGCGAATAAAAATCTGGAAGCAGAAAGCAAATAAGCCTTTCAGTTATTTTACATAAGAAATTATAGTAACTGTTCAGAGCCAACCTCCAAAATGCTTCGCATTTTGGAGGTGTGGCGTATCCGCCAAATAAAATTTTAAAAACAGTCTTAAAAATGCAAGCATTTTACGTCTGTTTTATGAAATTTTGCTTGGCTCTGAACAGTTACAAATTATATAAGAAAACGACATGCATCCTCTCTCTTTTGTCCGGTGCATGTCTTTTTCTTATAGCAACTTCATCCAAAGTTCAAAATCTCCTGATCTTATCATCTTCTTCATTTTGCGTATTATAAATCTTTTTAATTACTACATAATACCCGTAATCATCATTCACTTTGATATATACCCTGTCACCTGCCTTATGCCCCATAATGGCTTTTCCGACCGGGGACTCAATACTGATCAGCCCGTTCAGAGAGCTGCCCCTTACAGACGTGACAAGACGGTAAACCTCAGTCTCGTCATCTTCTTCAATGTATAGTTCAACTGTATTGTTGATTCCCACTTCATCTTCTTTTGACGTATCTTCCACAATGATCGCTGTTTTCAGCATCCTCTCAAGATAGCGGATACGGCTTTCATTACTGTTTTTATCTTTCTTTGCGGCATGGTACTCAAAATTTTCACTCAGATCTCCGTGCGCCCTTGCCTCTTTTACCGCTTCGATGGCTTCTTTTCTGACAACCAGTTTCCGGTATTCTATCTCTTCACGTATTTTCTCCACGTCGCTCTTTGTAAGCTGTTCTCTCATCTTTTCACCAATTCCTCTCTGCTTATTATTCTTCCGGGATTTCCTTCCTGCGGATTTCCTCATGATATTTCCAGAAGGCATCCACTGTTTCTGCCGCGTTTTGCACTTTACAGCAATAAATGGACTCCCATTCTCGCGGAAATACTTTCTGATATTGTTCTTCCAGGAATCTGTCATCCAATAAAAGAATAATTCCTTTATCATCTTCTGTCCTTATCACCCGCCCTGCTGACTGAAGGACTTTATTCATTCCAGGATACAGATATGCATAATCAAAGCCTGACATCCCTTTTTCTTCAAAGTAATGTTTCAAAATTTCTCTTTCATTACATACCTGGGGAAGCCCCGTGCCGACAATAATAGCACCGATCAGGCTGTCTCTCGCAAGGTCAATCCCTTCAGAAAAAATACCGCCCATTACGCAGAAACCCACAAGAGAATTCTCTCGCTTCTCTTCAAAATTCTCTAAAAAGATTTCCCTCGCTTCTTCGCTCATATACTGCGCCTGTATGACCCAGTCAATCTCATCCCCTGTATTCATCTGCTCCTGAAAACATTGAAACACTTCCTGCATAAATAAGTACGATGGGAAAAAGGTAATATAATTTCCATGTTTCACCCTGGCAATATTCAGGATATACTCTGCATATCTCCTATACATCCATTTTCCCCTGCGAGTATATCTGGAACTTACATCTGTCCCCAGAACAACCAGCCTGTTTTCGCCCGGAAAAGTTGAATGCACATATACAGCATAATCATCAGTTTCTGTGCTTAACAGCTGTCTGTAATACTGAATCGGAAGCAGCGTGGCAGAGAAAAAAATCGTGCTGTTTCCCATGTTGAGATAATTGCTGAGATTAACTGAAGGATTAACACAAAACATTTTCACCATAAACCTGTTATCTTTCTGCAATTCTGAATATATCACATAATTCTCATCCAGGATATCATAAATATTTAAAAATGTCCTCACTTGAAAATAAAAATCCAATACTGCTTCCCTGTTTTCGGATTCCCGGTTTTCTTCCAGATATCTTTCTATCTCTGTGCATAGGCTTAACAGCTTCAGGGCAATATGGGATACACCATCCAGCACACGGCAGCTTTCACATTCCCTTTTTAGTTCAAGAAACTGACGATTGCATTCATCCAGTCTATGTGCAAGCTTCGGTGCTTCTGCCTTGACTAACCGTTTCACAGAGAGGATATCTTCTTTATAGAGGCTGGCACTGTACATCTCTCTGCCGCGTTCCACCAGATTGTGTGCCTCATCGATCAGGAACAGATATTCTCCCTCTGAACCTTCAGAAAAAAATCGCTTCAGCCGTGCATTGGGATCAAATACATAGTTATAATCACAGATTACCGCATCAGCCCATTCCGACACATCCAGCGCCATCTCAAAAGGACAAACTCTGTGCTTTTTGGCATGCTGTTTTAATACTTCTCTCGTCAGAATATCAGATTCTGTAATCAATTCATAAACCGCATTATTTACCCTGTCAAAATGCCCTTTCGCATACGGGCATGCATCCGGATTGCATTCAGCCTCATCCATAAAACAGATTTTTTCTTTTGCAGTCAGCGTAATGAACTTAAACTGTAATACCTGATCCTGCAAAATTCCGAATGCCTGTTCTGCAACCGTCCTGGTGATTGTCCGGGCTGTAAGATAAAAGATCTTTTCTCCCAGTTCTTCTCCCACTGCGCGCACGGCAGGAAAAACTGACGCTATTGTTTTTCCTACACCCGTTGATGCCTGAATAAACAGCTTTTTTTTCCTCAAAATTGTCCGGTACACAGATGTGACAAGCTCTCTTTGCCCTCTGCGATAAGGAAAAGGAAATTCCGTTTTCCTGATTGAAGCATTTCTCTCAGCCCGCCACTCTATCTGAAATTTTGCCCATTTCTCATAAGCAGCCGCTACATGGAAGAACCATCCCTCAAGCTCATCCTTCCCCAACTCATACCGGAAACGTTTAATTTCTTCTGTTCCCAGATTACAATATGTCAACTGTACAGAAATCTTTTCGAGATTCTTCTGACAGGTATAAGCATATGCATAACATTTCGCCTGGGCAAGATGTATGCCCACCGGTTCTGTTATCAATTCCAGTTCTCTTACAACACCTTTGATTTCATCAATTACGATGCCCTGTTCTTCCTCAATAATTCCGTCAGCACGGCCTTCTACCTGCAGAATAAATCCATCGCAGGGATATAGTATTTTCAACGGGACTTCTGCCCGGTAAGCTGCACCCATCTGCTTCTGTATCTTCCGATGGATTTTACTGCCTTTTTGCATGGCATCTTTGTCCATGCCTCCGGAAATGCGGTTGTCAATATCTCCTTCCCGCAGAATAAATTCTACCAGATTCCTGACGGAAATCCTGACAATTTTCTCTTCTTTTACGTTATCAAGTTCCATACCTTCTTCTTTCTCTGTGTCAACCCCATATCATTCCATTCATTTTATTCAAAACCTTATTGAAGGTCTTCTCACCCCGGTTCTAAACAGTCACCTGAAAATGGATATAATTGTTCCCTTCGATTTCCTGCTGTCCGACTGTAATCTCTCCATTTGCTTTTTCAATCAATGTTTTTGCACGACAGAGCCCGATTCCTCTCTTTTTCCCGTCCGTTTCTTTTGTGGAATAACCGGATTCAAAATAATGTCCCATTTCTTCAAAAGATACTTTCGAAAACTGATTCATGATATCAAATACTATTCTGTCATCTATAGAATCTAGTATGATGCACCCTAAATACCGTACTGTTTCTCTGAGAATGCTTTTTCGAGAGTGCAGTTGTAAAAACACAGGCGTAGCGGGCTACGCTGAGGCTTTTACAACTGTGCTATCGGGAAAACAGACCAGCGAAACATAGTGTTATTTAGGGTGGATCATACTAGGCAGATCACCACTTTCCCGCCTTCTTTGGAGGAAGCTTCAAACGCATTATCAACAAGCACCCCGATAATCTCGATCATGCTGTGCTCCGATATACCTGAAATAATCTCATGGCTTTTCACTTCTATGTCGACAATGATATTTTCTGGAGCGTTTACATTTTTACTATATAAAAAGCCGGCAAGTACTTTATCGCTGATTCTGAGGAGCGGCAGAAACCGATTCATACCGTCCGAACGCACCTGCTGTATATAAGTTGACTGTTTCTTTACCAGTTCTTCATAATTATCAACCGTCAGGTGCATGCTAAGAATCTCATTCATATGATTATCATATTCGTGCTGCCTGTAACGGATTTCCTTAACCAGTTCTTCCATAGGCTGTATATAAAGCTGATAAAGCTTCAATTCTTTTTCCTGATCTCTGATAATGGCATTACTGAGATTTCTGTCCACGATGCCCCACATAACTCCGGCAACAAGGATCAGAAATATTACCGCCCTGCGAATATTCAATGTTCCTCTCAACATCAGGCACACTCCTCTTGGAATTGCCTTGATAAAATATCCGAACAGGAAATTTTGTAATTGATTCCGTCGATATCTTCACAGTCAAAAGGATTCAGATTAATATCCAGAAGAAACAAGTCAAAAGAAACGGTGCTGCGGAGCAGCCCCCTGGCCGAAGCCAGGTCTGCCGCCGCATCCACCGTTAATTCTGCGGAGATATTCTGAATCATTTTTATTAATGCTTTCCTGCTTTGCTCCTCATCTTCAAGAACAAATACTCTTATCAAATCCAACTCCTGCAACGAATCTTTATTCTGCCGTGTCTATATGAGCTACCTCTGCAATTGTTTTTGTAAGGCCTGCGATTCCCTGAAGATCAGACGGGATAATAATCTTTGTTGCTTTTCCGTCAGCCGCTTTTGCAAATGCTTCCAGACTCTTAAGAGTAAGCACTGCATTGTCCGCGCCTGCCGATTTAATAAATTCGATACCCTCGGCGGTTGCCTTCTGGACTGTCCTGATGGCTTCCGCCTGTCCTTCAGCTTCTTTAATCCTTTTCTGCTTCTCAGCCTCGGCTTTAAGGATTGCAGCCTGTTTGGAAGCCTCTGCTTCAAGGATTACGGATTCTTTCTCACCTTCCGCTACAAGAATTGTAGATTTTTTTTCACCTTCCGCACGAAGAATAGCTTCTCTTCGTTCACGTTCTGCTTTCATCTGCTTCTCCATCGCATCCTGGATCGCCTTCGGCGGCATGATATTCTTCAATTCAACACGGTTCACCTTGATTCCCCACTCATCAGTAGCGATGTCAAGAATTGTGCGCATCTTTGTGTTGATAGTCTCTCTGGAAGTCAGCGTTTCATCAAGTTCCAGATCACCGATAATATTACGAAGAGTCGTAGCTGTCAGATTTTCAATGGCAGCAATCGGACTTTCCACTCCATATGCGTACTTTTTCGGGTCTGTGATCTGGAAAAACACAACAGTGTCAATCTGCATGGTTACGTTATCCTTCGTGATAACCGCCTGCGGTTCAAAATCTACAACCTGTTCCTTCAGAGAAACACGTCTTGCAACTCTGTCGATCATCGGTATTTTGAAATGCAGTCCGACACTCCATGTCTCCTTATATCCGCCGAGACGTTCCACGACATACGCATGTGCCTGCGGCACAATCTTCACATTTGAAATCAAAATCAAAAGAACAATAATAAAAATTACAATTAAAGCAATACCCCATTTCAGCATCTTTTATTCCTCCTCATATTTTTTTACAATAAGCTTAACTCCGGAAATGTTTACAACCTTTGCCAGCTCACCCTGGTTCAGAACTTCACCGTCCTCCTCTGTACGGGCAGTCCATTCCAGGCCATTAACAACAGCAGTCCCTGTTCCGTTGAGGTTATCTACTCTTTCGGTTATTCTAACCATTTTGCCGATAATTCCCTCATAATTTGTTTTTTCATGATGAGAATTTATGTACTTTACAGCAAACGGCCTTGTAAAGAATAATAATAAGAATGAAACAATCAGAAACGCTCCCATCTGCCACCAGATATTAAATCCTGCCAGATAGACAAACAACGCTGCTACAGCTCCTCCGGCAAGCCAGATGGAAGTCAGCCCGACTGTAGCAATCTCAACAACAAGAAATATAAGCAGCAACCCAAGCCATACATAAACTTCCACATCCATATGCAACTCTGACACTCCTTTCTCCTTAAACGAATCATCCGGACTTTCTGCCTGATACGGTGCACTGTACGGTTTTATAAAACAAACATACAATTCACTGTCTCTATCATATTCCGTACTTTGATATTATGCAATACTTTTTGCGTGAATGCAGTGTTTTTCTGCTCAAATGTGAAATTTCTGTCAAATTATGTATTCTGTTCACTTTTTCCGATAGTCAGGCTGCAAACAGTATCAGACTATAGTGGGACCAAACTCCGTCATGTCCGCCCGGTAACGCAGGGGAAGGTGTGTCTGCTGGCATTTCGGATTTTCTCTTTCCTTTATAGAAATCGTATCAAAAAACGTTTTCCACAACTGCTCATACTCCGATTCCGCATCAGAAATTCTCCGCAAGACATCCTGATTCAGTTCCTGCCCGGAAACGAGAACCCATTTGTAATGTGCACGGTGCAAAATACACTCTTCATGCGTTTTATCATAAATCATCCAGTTTTCCATCGGAAACCGGTCAGCAAAATGATTTCCTATACATACCAGTATATGATTATCCGGTGAAATTTCCGAAAACAAGACCTGATTCTCCAGTTCCCGGAAACGGATAAATTCTTTAAACAGATGTGCCTCATTCGACACTCTTCTGTCAAGCTCAAAAACCTTTGCGACATCAGGGTTTGTCAGATGCTCCATGATTCTTCTGCCGGACGGTATTTTTCTTGCCGCGCACATAACATGAAACACTGCATCTGCCCTGTCCGTGTCCCCGGATAATAACGCGTGATAGACAGACCACCATGTATTATATCCCATATTTTTCTGAATGAGCCGGGATACCGCCCGGGCTTTAAGCTCATTCTCTGTCACCTCCGCATATTCACAGAACATCCTTGGTTCCATAAAGCCCCGGATCTCTATTCCGGCATCAGCATCTCTGGACTCCTTCCATGCGTCATATATTGCGGACAGGATTCCTGTTATGCTATTTCCACAGACATATATCTTTTTCACACCGTTCCACCTCAATTCCTGATTATCAAATCCGCCTTCTGCGAAGAAATAAAATTTACATCGTCAAACAGGGATAGCTGATGATATGTCATTCCCGTCACAGAATCCGGCAGGCGCTCTCCCGCATTCATCAGATTCCTGGTAATGTAATCTGCATCCATCTTCGTCCGATACATCATCTTGCCGTTACATGTTATAAAATACAATGCTCTTTTTAAGACAACTCCCATTTTTTTCAGATCTTCAAACTGAATGATTCCCATTGTTCTTGCCTTGACGATTCTGAGAGCAGATTTAACCCCGATTCCGGGGACACGCAGGAGCATCTCATACGCTGCCCTGTTCACTTCCACAGGAAACTGTTCGAGATGCCTGAGCGCCCAGCAGCATTTCGGATCCAGGAAAACATTGAAATTCGGATTATTCTCATCCAGAAGCTCTGATGCTTCAAATTTGTAAAACCTTAACAGCCAGTCTGCCTGATACAGACGATGCTCTCTCAATAACGGAGGCCCGTCTGATGTCTTAGCAGGAAGTGCCTTGTCCTCATTCACAGACACAAATGCTGAATAAAACACTCGTTTCAGGTCAAATTTCCGATATAATGCTTCCGCCACACTTAAAATCTGATAATCTGATTCCGGAGTGGCGCCTATAATCATCTGAGTGCTCTGACCCGCCGGCACGAATCTCGGCGCATTCTTATAAACAGAAATCTCATACTTGTTCTCATTCATACGATTCTGCACCATCCGCATCGGCGTCAATATATTCTTTCTGCTCTTATGAGGAGCAAGCTTTCTCAGGCTTTCTGCTGTAGGAAGTTCCATATTCACGCTCATACGATCCGCCAGAAAGCCCGTTTTCTGTATTATCTCTTCACTTGCTCCCGGGATTGCCTTTACATGGATATATCCCTGAAAGTTGCAAACTTTCCGAAGCCTGTATAACGTCGCATATATCAGTTCCATCGTATAGTCAGGACTTTTTAATATCCCGGAGCTCAAAAACAATCCCTCAATATAATTCCGACGGTAAAACTCCATTGTCAGCGTGCAGACTTCCTCCGGGGTAAAAGAAGTCCTGGGTACATCATTCGATGAACGGTTGATACAATATCTGCAGTCATAAATACATTCATTCGTAAATAGAATCTTCAACAGGGAAATACATCTCCCGTCTGATGAAAAGCTGTGACAGATTCCTGAAGCCTGGCAATTACCCATTCCCGTCCCGTCGCCTCTTCGGTCAACACCGCTTGAAGTACATGATACATCATACTTTGCCGCATCTGACAAAATAAGCAGTTTTTCCTGTATTGACATCTGTGTCTGTATTTTTTCTGCCATCTCGCCCTCCATTTCCTTCTATTCTACTTTTGGCAAGTCCTGATTCATACACATTTTTAGAACGTTTGTTTGTTTTTCTTATCATATCACGTTGATGGAAAGAAATCAATACTTTTCGAACATTTATTCGTTTTTTCCGGATAACTTATAATAAGGCATAAGAAACGCATTGACTTTCACTGGTAAATATGCTACTCTGAACATGATGTCCGAGGAAGAATTGAGATTCTATTCTGATTGATATTCTGCAGGACATTATTTTATCAATTATTTTATGGAGGGCGACACGATGACAGGTACAGTTAAGTGGTTTAACAACCAGAAGGGATATGGATTTATTTCCAATTCTGAGGGAAAAGACATTTTCGTACATTATTCAGGATTGGTAATGGATGGATTTAAATCCTTAGAAGAAGGCCAGGCTGTTGAATTCGACGTAACAGAGGGAGCCAAAGGACCACAGGCAGTCAACGTAGTAAAGCTTTAATCAGAATTTTTAATGTACCTTTTATTATATAAAATTTGGGCAATATTTGATTTAATATTTTAAAAGACTTACAAGGAAATGTGATTAAAAAGGTGATCTAAGAAGAAGCTGTTGCAAAAGCAGATATTAATCTGCCAATGCAACAGCTTCTTCTTTTTGTTGCCAAGCGTCCGAAGAAGCTGCCAGTGGCAGGTTCTTTCGGTTTCCCTGTATATGAGAAAAGGCCCGGTTCCCCTTTGATCGATGATTCAGTTTATTCTTAACACAACGGATATTTGTTTGTCAGCTCTGCCACCATTGCTTTTGCATTCTCAACATTGTCTTCACTCTCGATTACCATCGCAATGATTTCGGCGATCTTATCCATATCTTCTTCTTTCATGCCGCGGGTCGTAACTGCAGGAGTTCCGAGCCTCACTCCGCTTGTAACAAACGGAGAACGCGGATCGTTCGGAATCGTGTTCTTGTTACAGGTCACATGTGCGTCATCCAGACGTTTCTCCAGTTCTTTACCGCTGATATTGTTTGCGGTAAGATCGACAAGCATCAGATGATTGTCAGTAGCTCCTGACACAATTTTAATGCCCCGTTTCTGAAGTCCTTCACAGAGTGCTTTTGCATTGGAGACTACCTGCTCCATATAAGCTTTGTACTCCGGCTGAAGTGCTTCTTTAAAGCAGACGGCTTTCGCCGCAATCACATGCATAAGCGGGCCGCCCTGGATTCCCGGGAATACGGCCTTGTTGAAATTAAATTTCTTATTCATTTCCTCGCTGCACATAATCATGCCGCCGCGCGGCCCGCGGAGCGTCTTGTGTGTCGTCGTTGTAGTTACATGTGCATACGGGATCGGGCTCGGATGAAGACCTGTCGCCACAAGACCTGAAATGTGAGCAATATCCACCATCAGATATGCCCGCACTTCATCTGCGATTTCACGAAATCTCTTGAAATCAATTGTGCGCGCATATGCGCTGGCTCCGGCAACGATCAGCTTCGGCCTGTGCTCTTTAGCGATTTCCAGCACTTTATCATAATCAATCACGCCGTCATCATTAACGCCATATGCGGCAAAATCAAAGTATTTGCCGGAGAAATTGACCGGTGAACCATGAGTCAGGTGTCCGCCGTGATCCAGATTCATACCCATCACTTTATCTCCCAGCTCGAGCATTGCGAACATGACCGCCATATTTGCCTGAGCCCCGGAATGCGGCTGCACATTTACATACTCGCATTGAAACAGTTCCTTCGCACGTTCCCTTGCAAGGTTTTCCACGACATCGACACACTGGCATCCACCATAATACCTCTTTCCCGGGTACCCTTCGGCATATTTATTTGTAAGCGGACTTCCCATAGCTGCCATAACAGCTTTGCTCACCCAGTTCTCGGATGCAATCAGCTCAATGTGAGAATTCTGGCGCTTCATTTCCGCCTGGATCGCCTCTGCCACTTCTGCGTCTGCATTCATAATTTCATCAAACTCGTACATTATCTCTTCCTCCATCTGAATATCATGATTTTATTACTGCAATTTGGTGCACTTATTTAAATTTACTACATAACAGCTATAAAGTAAAGCGGTCATGAAAAATCAAACAATGATATATAAGTGTTCATTAAAAATCGAACAATGATAATTGGTTACTCTTCGGCAGGTCTCCAAACAGATTCATTCCCGCCATCTGTTCTATGACTGTCTTGCTGACCTTCGTCCGTTCCCTGAAATCATCCAGGGACAAGTATTTTCCGTCCTTTGATGCCTGCTCTACAGCCTCGGCCGCTTTCTCTCCCATTCCCTCAATACTTGCAAAGGACGGCATCAGCTTACCGTCTATGATCTGGAATTTCTTTGCTTTTGCTTTGTAAAGGTCTATCGGCAGAAATTCAAATCCCCGGGCATACATTTCCTGAACCAGCTTCATATCCTTTAATGTATCCTGCTCTTTGTTGCTCATTGCATCCCCCTTTTTGCGGAATTCATTCATATGATATTCCAGTGCCTCTTTTCCCTGGCACATAAGATTATAGGAAAATGCGTCCGCGCGGATGCTGAAATATGCCCCGTAATACGCCAGCGGATAATTGATTTTACAGTAGGCAATGCGATACGCCATCATTACATATGCTGCAGCATGGGCTTTCGGGAACATGTAGCTGATTTTTTTACAGGAACCGATGTACCAGTCAGGCACACCTTTTTCCTTCATCGCTTCTTCCCATTCCGGCGTAAGACCTCTTCCTTTACGGACACTTTCCATGATTTTAAAAGAAAGTGCACTGTCCACACCCTGATTTATCAGGTACAGCATGATATCATCACGGGTACAGATGGCAGTGGAAATCGTTGCCTTTCCCTCTTTGATAAGCTCCTGGGCGTTCCCAAGCCACACGTTCGTCCCGTGAGACAGACCGGAAATTCGCACCAGATCGGAAAATGACTGAGGATTTGCGTCCTGAACCATCTGGATAACAAAATCCGTCCCGAACTCCGGAATACCGAGGCTTCCCAGTTTACAACCGCTGATGTCCTCCGGTTTAATTCCTAAAGCACTGGTGTTATGGAATAATGATAAAACTTCTTTATCATCCAGAGGTATATTTGTCGCGAGGAAAGGATTATCGGCATTGTACTCATTTTCCATTGCATCAGAAGTAATGTACTCCTCCAGCATACGGATCATGGTCGGGTCATCGTGCCCGAGGATATCCAGCTTCAGCAGATTATGGTCGATGGAATGGTAATCAAAATGCGTGGTGATGATATCAGTCCCCATTTCATTTGCCGGATGCTGGACAGGGGTAAATTCATTGATGTTGTGTCCGTGAGGAAGTACGACAATCCCGCCCGGATGCTGCCCGGTGCTCCTGCGTATACCTGTACATCCCTGGCTTAACCGTTCAATCTCACACTTCCGTTTTTTTATATTGCGCTCTTCAAAATAGTTTTTTACATACCCATATGCCGTCTTTTCCGCAACCGTCGCGATTGTCCCGGCTTTAAAGGTATGCCCCTCACCGAAAATCACTTCTGTGTATTTATGTGCTTTTCCCTGATAATCACCTGAGAAATTCAGGTCGATATCCGGCTCTTTGTCTCCCTTAAATCCGAGGAATGTCTCAAACGGAATATCAAAGCCTTCCTTTGTCAATTTTTCACCGCACACAGGGCAGATTTTATCCGGCATATCAAAGCCGCAGCACCCTGCATAAGCCTTCACTTCTTCAGAATCAAAATCATAGTAATGGCATTTCTTGCAATAATAATGCGGGCTTAAAGGATTGACCTCCGTAATTCCCGCCATCGTCGCGACAAACGAAGAACCTACAGAGCCTCTCGAACCTACCAGATATCCGTCATCATTTGACTTCCACACCAACTTCTGTGCAATGATATACATGACGGCATACCCGTTGGAAATGATTGAGTTCAGCTCTTTTTCTAACCTCGAAGACACCTGTTCCGGAAGATTTTCTCCGTATATTTTATGCGCCCTTTCATAGCAGATTTTCCTCAACTCCTGATCGGAATTCTCAATGACCGGCGGGCATTTATTCGGGTTTACAGGTGAAATTTTTTCTATCATATCGGCAATCTTATTCGTATTTTCCACAACAATTTCATAGGCTTTTGCCGAGCCGAGATATTCAAATTCTGCCAGCATTTCCTCCGTTGTCCGTAAGAACAACGGTGCCTGATTATCCGCATCTTTAAATCCTTTTCCCGCCATGATAATGCGGCGGTACACTTCATCCTCAGGATTCAGGAAATGGACGTCACAGGTAGCGACCACCGGCTTTTTAAATTTCTCGCCAAGTTCCACGATCTGCCTGTTCAGATTGCGTAAATCCTCCTCCGTCCTGATGTCAGAAAGCTTATCGTCCTCCAGCATGAACCGGTTATTTCCGATGGGCTGGATTTCATAATAATCATAAAACTCGGCAAGCTTTGCGATCCGTTCCGGAGATTTATTATTCAGAATTGCCTGAAACAGCTCCCCTGCCTCGCAGGCACTTCCCACAAGCAGTCCTTCCCTGTGCTGGTTCAGAAGACTTTTCGGGATTCTCGGTCTTCTGGCATAATAAGTCAGGTGAGATTCTGATATCAACTGATAAAGGTTATATCTTCCCACATTATTCTTTGCCAGGATAATAATATGATAAGTGGGCAGTTTCTGGATATTGGACACGTTCCTGTTGCCAAACCGGTTAAGCCCTTTAAGTGTGGTGATATTGACCTCTTTTAGCATCTTCACAAGTTTTACGAATATTTCAGCCGTCGCCCCTGCATCATCAACCGCCCGGTGATGATTTTCCAGTGAAATCCCCAGTGCCTTCGCCACATTATTCAGTTTATACTTTGCCAGAGTCGGCAGCATGATTCTTGACAGCGCCACGGTATCCACATATACAAAGTGTGGTTCGATATCCTGATAACGGCAGTTCTGTTCAATGAATCCTACATCAAATCCTGCATTGTGTGCAACCAGCACCGCACCGTCCGCAAATGCAAGAAACTCTGGCAGGATGGCTTCGATATTGGGTGCATCCATCACCATCTCATCCGTAATCCCGGTCAACTGTGTGATTTCAAAAGGAATCGGTCTTTCCGGATTAACGAATGTACTGTAACGCTCTGTTATTTCTCCGTTTACTACTTTAACCGCCCCGATTTCGATGATTTTATCTTTAATTGAGCTGAATCCCGTTGTCTCAATATCAAAAACGACATAAGTATCATCCAGTGTTTCTTCTCCTGCTCCCACGGCAATCTCGGTCAGGTCATCTACCACATATCCTTCAATTCCATAAAGCACTTTAAACGGATCCTTCTTGTCAAGTTTCTCAATATAATGATTCGCATCCGGGAAAGCATGGGCAACCCCATGATCGGTAATTGCAATCGCCGGATGCCCCCAGGAATGTGCACAGCCGACAATATCTTTCACAGCAGACACGCCGTCCATATCGCTGGCCTGGGTATGACAATGAAGTTCCACCCTCTTTTTAGGGCTCAAATCTTCTCTCTTTGTTGTAAAATCAGCTATTTTCCTGATTCCGCGGACTGAGCCTACCGCCATCTCACCCTCGAACTGGTCAAGAGTTACAACTCCTTTTACTTTTAAAAATGCACCTTTTTTTATATTTCCAAGTATTTCGGGCAGATATTCATTGGCGACAAAAATCTTAGCGGTAATTGTATCTGTAAAATCAGTCACTTTAAATGTAACTATCGTCCGCTCGTTCCTGATTTCACGTGTCTCTGCCGCTATAACCTTCCCCTGATATACGATTTCCGTCATTTCCACAAGATCCTGATCCAGACGTACCGGCTCGTCATCAAAATTTTTGCCATATATCAGATTCGGATCATCCTCCTGCTTGAGCGGACGTTTATAATCACCTGCAGTTTTTTTCTTAAAGCTTCTGTCCTTATTCCCGGAAAAGGATTTACTGACTGTGCCTGCCTGCTTTTTTGAAATAGATATGGATGCTTTAGAAGGATTTTTTCCCTTTTTCCCTTCATCAGCAGACACACCGGCAGATCGCGGCATGTTTTCCGGAGCATCTTCATTTTTATTCTGCCTGCTCCGCCTGAAAATGGCATCAATCTCCCTCTGGATTCTCTGTTCATCATATTCCCTCTGGGAAGTACTTTCCTTATCCTTATAGGTAACACGGATTTCAGTTTCCATCTGGAATCTCTCATTAAACACTTCATTAAGAAGTGCAACGATTACCTCCTGCCTTCCGGCAGACACAACAGTGTTGACCAGTTCAAGACAAAGGACATTTCCATCCTCAAACCGGATATGTGCCTGTTCAAACATACTGGCGGCAAGAATACTTGTTTCTTTAAACTCCAACAATATGCTGTCCCTGTATTCTTCCATCAGAGCTTGCGGTGTATACTGTACGGAAAGTGTATATTTCTCTTTGATTTTAATTACAATCCCCGCATCCGGAAATAATTGCCTCTGAATCTGCTCTTCCATCAGAAAAATGAATTTTTTTTGAATCACATGTGTACTGTGTATGTAAACATGAAGAAAATCTCTTCTGGAATTTGTCGTTATTTTCCTGACTTTCACATTCTGAAACAAATTCTGCAGTCTTTCTGGCATTTTCAATGTCGGAAACACCTCAAAAAAATCTTTAACATTCTCTATCGTTCCCAATGAATCAACTCCTGACGAAGAGTCTCAAGCAGCTCTTCTTCTTTGACTTTTTTTACAATTTCACCTTTTTTTATCAGCAAGCCTTCCCCGATTCCGCCTGCAATGCCGATGTCGGCTTCTTTTGCCTCCCCCGGGCCGTTAACGACACAACCCATGACTGCAACTTTAATATCCAGAGGAAATTCCTGCACCATAGTTTCCACCTGATTTGCAAGAGAAATCAGATCAATGCGTGTTCTCCCGCAGGTCGGGCAGGAAACCACTTCAATCCCACCTTTTCTAAGACCCAGAGTACGGAGAATCAGTTTTGCTGATTTTATTTCCTCCACCGGATCTCCGGTCAGGGACACACGGATCGTATTGCCGATTCCTTCATGCAAAATAATCCCCAGTCCTACAGAAGATTTAATATTTCCTGAATAAACAGTTCCGGCCTCTGTAATTCCCACATGAAGCGGATAAGGACACTCTGGCGCAATCAGTTCATGTGCCTTTACACACATCATGACATCAGAGGATTTGATGCTGACGACAAGGTTATCATATCCTAAATCTTCAATCATATGAACCTTGTCCAGCGCGCTTTCAACAATTCCTTCCGCTGTCACACCGCCATATTTTTCCAGTAAAGGTTTCTCAAGAGAACCACTGTTTACGCCGACACGGATAGGCACGTTGTGTGCTTTTGCAGTATCGACTACTGCCTTTACCTTCTCTTCAGAGCCAATATTCCCCGGATTGATCCGGATTTTGTCGGCGCCGTTCTCAATAGCGGCTATCGCCATCCGGTAGTCAAAATGAATGTCCGCTACTAGAGGAATATGAATTCTTTTTTTGATTTCTTTCAAAGCCTGCGCTGCTTCGATGTTCGGAACGGTACAGCGGATAATCTCACAGCCCGCCCGTTCCAGCCGCAGAATCTGTGCAGCGGTCGCTTCCACATCTTCGGTTCTTGTGTTCGTCATAGACTGAATTGCCACCGGATGATTACCGCCAATCGTTACAGAACCAATTGCGACTTCCTTCGTCTGGTTTCTTAACATCTGACACCCTCCTTTTTTCTGAAAAAGGACAGCCACTTTTCCAAGCATCTGTCCTCGCATAAGCCCGAATTTTACAGGCTTTCCTTTTTTTCTTTTCTTAATTTTATTGTAACAGTTCATCGATAATCGAAAAGGTGTGCGAATCATGCCTGCATGAAAGAGCACGCCGCTTCGATTATGAACTTAGCGCCCGAAAATGAGCAAAAATAGCTGCGAAGCAGCGAGGAAGCACCATAGGTGCGTTTTGCGAATGGCACGTGCTGAACTGTTACATTTTATTTTACTTAGCTTGATAATGAACATATATCAGCTTTCGATACTCAGTCTTTATTAAAAATCAGCTGTTCTCCGAATTCCCTGTCTGTCAGAGTCAGCCGGTTGCTTTCAATACTGTAATTATAAGACGTTTCCATCGTCTCCACGGTATCGCGTATCACAGCGGCAGTCTCATCATCCGTCAGAATAAGTTCCTCACTCTCAAATGTCTGCTCATCCATATGCAGCGTAAATGTCTTTGCCGATTTATCAAGTTCATATTTCATGCTGACTTCCGCATATTTATCACCGGAATCCTGCTGCCACGAGAAAACAGCCCTGTCATTTTCCCCGACATACAGCGTCATATCGTTTTCCTCTGAAATCCATTTTCCTTCCAATGGATTCGATGTAAATAATTTCAGGATGAAAAATACAAAAATAATGATAATCAAGGCAGTTGATACTGCCATTGCACCTCTCCAGAGAATGCTTCTCCTTTTTTCGTCACGTTCTGTCATCATATTCCACCTTCCTCCACACCATTATACGGATAATGAAAATTTATGTCAAGTTCAGCCATAATAGAGTAAATATTTATCGCCGCATGTTTTAGGCTGCCAATGCATCCGACGGGAGCTGCCAGTAACAGCTCCTGTAGGTGTGAACCGTACCTCTGGGTGTGAACCGTTAGTAGCATGATTTCCTTTTTTCCGAAAATCTATGCAAATATGGCTCCGAGAATTCCGTATGACAGCACGGTCATGATAAATGCCGCCAGGAGCACTCCCAGCACAATAGCAGGAAATGCTTTCCTGAATCGGATTCCCAGTAAAGCTGCGATCAGCGCACCTGTCCAGGCTCCAGTTCCGGGCAACGGGATTCCGACAAATGCCACCAGCCCCCAGAATTCATATTTTTCAATATTGGCGCTCTTACTCATCGCTTTCGCTTCCAGTTTATCGACGATTGGTTTTAGTTTCCTTGTCCCCTTCATCCAGTCAAATATTTTCGTTATAAGCAGTAAAATAAAAGGGATCGGGAGCAGATTTCCGATTATGCAGATCGGAATCGCTCTCATCTGGGGCACATCCAGGATTGCAGGCCCCGCCGCAAGAAGCCCGCCTCTGAGCTCCAGGATCGGTACCATGGAAATCACAAAAATAATTGCTTCTTTTCCAAGTTTGCCGCCGAGGTTCACAACGAACCAGTTAATCAATGCTTCTTTCATGCTTCTGAATTCTCCTCCATACATTTTTCAAGCACATCAAATAATTGTTCCATTTCCTCCCTCGTACCTATCGTAATCCTCAGATATTGTTCAATTCTGTCACTTCCCCAGTAACGAACATAAATATTATGTTGCTTCAGCTTTTCAAAGAGCATTTTTGCATCGTAATCAGGATGCTTTGCAAATATAAAATTTGCTTTTGAATCCGGAAATACAAATCCAAGCTCCGAAAGCCTTATTTTTGCCCATTCCCTTGTCTCTATAATCTTATTCACTGTCTCATGAAAATACGCATCTGCTTTCACAGATTCCACTCCGCTTATCAGGGCCGCCTGATTCATGGTATAGGAATTCACTGAGTACTTTACATTATTCAGGCAGCCGATCAATGCCGGATTTCCGACTGCATAACCGATCCGCATTCCTGCCATAGAGCGTGATTTTGAAAATGTCCTTACAACAATCAGGTTATCATATTTTTCTGTCAGTTCTAAAGCCGATTTCCCGGCAAAATCAATATATGCCTCATCGACAATTACGATTACCTCCTGATTATGAATGAGAATATTTTCCACAAAATCCAGATCCTCGTAGATTGCCGTCGGTGCGTTCGGGTTCGGGAAAATCACCCCGCCGTTTTCTTTATAATAATCTTGACTGTTGATTTTAAAATCCTCGTCAAGCTTCGGGCATTCATACGGGATTCTGTACAGCTCTGCCCAAACTTTGTAAAACGAATACGTAATGTCAGGAAAGAGAACCGGTTTGCCGCTGTTGAAAAATGTCAGAAAACACATGGCAAGAACATCATCGGAACCGACCCCTACAAAAATCTGTTCTTTCTTAATACCGTGATATTTTGCCAATGCAGTAATCAATGCTTCTGCAGCCGGGTCCGGATAAAGCCTGAGGCATTCTCCTTCCATCATATGAAGTGCACGTTCCACTTCAGGTGCCGGAGGATATGGATTTTCATTTGTATTAAGTTTTATTACTTTATGCTGTGGCTGCTCTCCCGGCACATAAGGTTCGGCCACACGTATGTTTTTCATAATATCTGAACGTAATTCCATGACCTTTTGCTCCTGTTTACTGATATCTGGCCGCCAGCTCCGCAAATTTCGGCAGAGAATTAACAATTGTCTCATAAGCCACACAGTAAGCCAGCCGGACATATCCCGGACATCCAAATGAGCTTCCCGGAACAATCAGTATATTGTATTCTTTTGCAGCCGCACAGAACGCTTTTTCATCTTCAACCGGAGACTTCACAAAGAGATAAAATGCCCCCTCCGGCTTAATGCACTCAAACCCAAGCTCTCTAAGCCCGTTATAAAGTGTCTCCCTGTTCCGGTCATAATAGGAAATGTCCGTCTTCTCATTCAGGCATGCCTTTACCAGCTTCTGCTGCAAGGTAGGAGCATTCACAAAACCGAGAATTCTCGTCGCCACATTTGCCGCACCGATTAATTTTTCACTGTCCGCCGCCTCATCCGGAATGACAAGGTAGCCTATTCTCTCTCCCGGAAGAGACAAAGATTTGCTGAAAGAATATCCGATTATCGTATTTGCATAATATTTTGTCAGGAACGGGACTTCCACCCCATCGTATACCAGTTCACGGTACGGTTCGTCTGAAATCAGATAAATTTCGGTTCCGAATTCCTTCTGTTTTGCTTCTAGAATCGCCGCCATTTTTTTGATGGTCTCTTCTGAATAGACCACTCCTGTCGGGTTGTTCGGCGTATTCACGATCACAGCCTTTGTCTTTGGAGTGATCTTCTGTTCAAACTCGTCGAGCTTTGGCTGGAAATCGACAGTATTCGGAGAAATCTCAACCAGTACTCCGTCATAATTATTTGTATAACTTCTATATTCTCCGAAATACGGTGCGAATACAACCACTTCATCCCCCGGGTTCAACAGGGATTTAAGAACGACATTAAGCCCTCCGGCCGCACCTACCGTCATAGTAATATTGTTGGCTGAAAATGCTGTACCGAAGCGTTCATTCAAAGATTCAGCCACAGCCTGTCTTACATCTTCATAACCTGCATTACTGTTTGTATATCCGTGGAGCACTACCGGGTCTTCCGCATCAAGCAGTGCGATAATTGCATCTTTTACAGATGCCGGAGCCGGAACATTTGGATTTCCGAGGCTGAAATCAAATACATTTTCTTTTCCGTAAATTCCAGCCAGCCTGTTTCCTTCTTCAAACATTGCCCTGATTGCCGAACTGTTTGCAACCATATTTTCCATTTTCTTTGAAATCATCGTATCTCATCCTTTCTTAAATCAAAACCGAACCTTCATTTATCTATTGCTGTTTATTCTTGTCGCTATTCCCTTTTCCACGAGAAATACCGGATGGTAAGACAATTTTGCTTTTCTCAGTCCTTCTGCCCCCGTATCCTCTTCACGGTTCACATATTTATAATCCATACATTCATGCAGGACAAACTGCTGATTAATCATCGGATATGCCCCCTGGATATCAGGAAATGCTTTTTCTATATGAACGACGAACGTATCTTCACATACCTCTTCTCCTATGGAAAATGCCACGACTCTTCCTTCAATCCTTATCAGACCGCCTTTCATTCCGAGCTCTCTGAACAGCCTCAGAAAGTTGAGCGTCACGCACATCTCCGCATTTTTTTCCGGATCATCTTCACATCCGTTTAAGTTTCTCCACTCCAGAGCCATCTGAAAGCATTCTTCCGCATTCTTTTCATCGATTGGCTCATAACTCCAGTCCGGATATATCTGCTTGAACTTATTAATATGATTTCTCTTTCCGTGGAGCTTTTTCCCTGCAAGAGTGGCAAGCTTTTCAGTCTCATATACATAATCCGCATAATCCCGGTTATACTCTATCTGAAACTGCCCGGGATACCAGCCGTCCAGCTGCGCGAAGTTCTCTTCTGTAAGGTTATAAAGTTTAAATTTCCATCCGCGTTCATTGCAATATTCCATCAGAAAATCCAGCGCACGTTTTACGGCCGCCGGCTTTCCTGCCGGATAAGCGAACGCCGGGGACGGATCATCATCCTGAAACACAAGAGAATCTTCGATCACTGCATATTTCACATGATAATGCCTGGACCAGAGATACGAATTTGCAAAAGTTCTCTCACAGCTCCTTGACGGTGCCGATGCAAAATAAGAACTGATAATCTCTTTATCCTCCAGCTCCGGTCTTTTAAACTGAATTTCTTCCATATTTATCCTTCTTTTTTATCCATCTTTCTGCATATTATTTTATTTGTCTTCATTCATTTTTGCCAGCCTTGCGGTCTGATCTGCTGCAATCAGGCTGTCAATAATCTCATCAAGATCTCCGTTCAGGATACTGTCAAGCTTGTGCAGAGTCAGCTTGATTCTGTGGTCTGTCACACGCCCCTGCGGAAAATTGTAGGTACGTATTTTCTCTGAACGGTCACCTGTTCCTACCTGGCTCTTTCTTGCCTCGGCCTCGGCATCATGCTGTTTTGCCAGCTCCATCTCATACAATCTGGCACGGAGTACCTTCAGGGCTTTATCTTTATTCTTAAGCTGTGATTTTTCATCCTGGCAGGAAATGACGATTCCTGTAGGAATATGGGTAAGACGCACAGCAGAATCCGTTGTATTGACACACTGCCCTCCGTTTCCGGATGCACGGAACACATCAAACTTACAATCATTCAGATCCAGGTCGACATCCACTTCCTCAGCCTCTGGCATAATTGCCACTGTGATCGTGGATGTATGAATCCTTCCGCCGCTTTCCGTCTCCGGGACACGCTGCACACGGTGCACGCCGCTTTCATATTTTAATCTTGAATATGCTCCCTGCCCGCTTATCATGAACACGCACTCCTTAAATCCGCCGATTCCGTTTTCATTCAGCGAAATCATCTCCGGCCTGAAACGGTGATTTTCCGCATAATGTATATACATCCGGTAAATCTCCGCTGCAAACAGAGCCGCCTCATCACCGCCTGCACCTGCACGGATCTCAACGATTACGTTCTTATCATCATTCGGATCTTTGGGCAGAAGCAGAATCTTTAATTTCTGTTCCAGCTCTTCGACACGGGCTTTGGAATCATTCAGCTCTTCTTTTGCGAGCTCTCTCATCTCTTCATCAGACTCTTCTTCCAGCATCAGCAGGCTGTCTTCGATATTCTGTTTACATTGCCTGTATTCTTTATAGGCTTCTACAATCGGTGAAAGGTCGCTTTGCTCTTTCATTAATCTGCGGAAACGTTCCGGATTATTCGCCACATCCGGCTCCTGAAGCTCCCCCATTACCTCCTCATATCGGATCAACAAGTCTTCTAATCTGTCAAACATAAAAACTTTCCTCTCTATCGCTTACTCACCTTTAACATCATACACGCCCGACACAACCCGGTCAAGTCCCGCCAAATCCTTTTTTACTGCCACATCCGTAAATCCGGCCAGCTTCATCATACGGGATACATCCTTACCCTGGCTGCATCCGATTTCAAACAGCAGGATGCCGCTTTTGACAAGATGCCGGCGGCTTTCATCCACAATTTTTCTATAAAAATATAATCCGTCTTCTTTTCCGTCCAATGCCATCCGGGGATCATGATTTTTTACTTCCGTCTCAAGCATTTCAATTTCATCAGTCCTGATATAAGGCGGATTTGAAATAATCATATGAAATTTCCCTTCAATTTTTTCAAACAGGTCTGTTTGCACAAAGTCTGCCGCCACACCAAGATGCCCGGCATTAGTCTCTGCGACCTTGAGAGCTTCTCCTGAAAGGTCGGCACCTATACCGCGGATAGTTTCCGGATTTTGTGCAAGCCGCATCAGGCTGAGTAATATGCAGCCGGAACCGGTGCACATATCCAGTATCCTCTGCTCCTGAAATGCGACATTTTCTGAATTGTCCTGATTCCACGGTTTCTTATTTAAATAGTCAAGGGCGGCTTCCACCAGGGTTTCCGTATCCTGACGGGGTATCAGCACATGCTCATTCACCCGGAATTCCAGCCCCATGAACTCCTGCACACCGGTCAGATGCTGCAGCGGGATTCTCGTCTTCCTTTTGTCAATCAGGGAAAAATATGTCTTTTCCTGCTCTTCATCCATAAGTCTGCTGCCGTCTGCAAAATATACAGCTCTGGATATTCCTGTTACAAATTCCAGCAGATACCACGCGTCAAGGGCTGCTTCCTCAATTCCTGCAGCTCTCAGACAGCGTTCCCCTTCCCGACAGGCTTCTTTAATCGTCATTTATGAGCCTCCTCCACATTATCCGGACTGCATTCCTTACCAAAGTTTTCTTTCAGGTAAGCACGCCAGTCAAACACGGCTTCCACCGCACGGATCGCCACCTCTATCATGGAATCATCGGGTTCTTTTGTCGTCAGATTTTGTACAAGAAGTCCTGGCCTGCTAAGCAGATTCACAAAAGAATTGTCACTGTTTCCCGCCAGCCGGATGATCTCATACGATACTCCCGCAATGACGGGCATCAGCAGTACCCTGATCAGGACCCTCAGTACCTGCGATTCTGCCGTGATAAAAAAGCAGAAAACGATACTTACGATCATGACAAAAAACAAAAAGCTTGTGCCGCATCTTTTATGTTCCTTTGAACTTTTCCGAACATTTTCCACATTCAGTTCCAGCCCATGCTCAATACAATTAATACATTTATGTTCTGCACCGTGATACATGAATGTCCTTTGAATATCTTCCATTCTGGAAACAAGTGCAAGATATCCGAGAAAAATCAGCACTCTTAGTATTCCTTCCACCACAGTCATAAAAAATCTGGACCGGATATATCTGCGAAGGAGGCTGCTGAGAAAATACGGAAGCAGCATAAAAATGCCGACTGCCAGCACCAGTGAAAACGCCATAGTCAGATTCATGAGCAGCTGCTCCTTTTTTTCTTTCTTTTCCTTCTCACCGGCCGTCAGTACCTTAGCTTCCTCTTCTTCATCTTCAAAAAATGATGCTGAAAACATAAGGGTCTTCACTCCGAGTACAAGTGAATCGATAAAATTAAAGATTCCGCGGATAAACGGAATCTTTCTGACTGTATTCCCCGGAATTACGCTTTTATACTCCTGCACATCCACCGCAATCTCGTTGTCGGGCTTGCGGACTGCCACGGCATACTGTCCTCCGTTTCGCATCATGATTCCTTCAAGAACGGCCTGCCCTCCTATATTCGATGATTTCATAAATTATCTCCATTCTGTGTTCAAATATGAAATAACAGGCTGAGATATCACCTCAGCCTGCCTCATTTTTTTCTTATTTGATGCCGTATTTCTTGTTGAATTTATCAACACGTCCACGTGCCTGCGTAGCTTTCTGCTGGCCGGTATAGAACGGATGGCACTTGGAGCAGATTTCCACGTGAATACTCTTGTTTGTAGAACCTGTCACAAAAGTATTGCCGCAGTTGCAGGTTACAGTTGCCTGATTGTAGTTTGGATGGATTCCTTCTTTCATGATTTTCACCTCTCTATTTTAAATTCAAATAATATAATTCCTAAACAGCTCTGTTATTGTATCATAACACTCTACTGTTTGCAAGATATTTTTTTACAAATTCAAGCCCCGGCTTCTTACAATGTCTGTCTTCGGATTACACTTTCCACAACTTCTGCATTTGATTTTGTCCTTGTCATCATATTCAGCAGGGTTTCTACTGCTTCGTCCGACCGCTGCCCGTTCAGCCCCTTCCGGATGATATAGACCGCCTCCTGCTCTTGCGGGGATAGCAACAGGTCTTCTCTTCTCGTTCCGGATTTTGGGATATCGATTGCGGGGAATACACGCTTTTCTTGAAGTTTCCTGTCCAGAACAAGCTCCATATTACCTGTTCCTTTAAATTCCTCATATACTACATCATCCATCTTGCTTCCGGTATCGACAAGGGCAGTTGCCAGAATCGTAAGGCTTCCGCCTTCGCGCATATTTCTGGCGGCGCCAAAGAAACGTTTCGGCATATGGAGTGCAGCCGGATCAAGACCTCCCGACAAGGTTCTTCCTGACGGCGGGACGGTCAGGTTGTATGCCCTTGCAAGACGTGTAATGCTGTCCAGCAGTATCATAACATCTTTTCCGTGTTCTACCAGGCGTTTTGCACGTTCGATCAACATTTCGGACACCCGTTTGTGATGCTCCGGGAGCTCGTCAAATGTAGAGTAAATCACTTCAACATTTTCTCCTTCTATCGCTTCCCTGATATCTGTTACTTCTTCCGGGCGCTCATCGATCAGGAGGATCAGAAGATGCATATCCGGATTGCTCTTTCGGACAGAAAGAGCAACTTCTTTCAATAAAGTTGTTTTACCCGCTTTCGGCGGTGAGACGATCATGCCTCTCTGCCCTTTTCCGATCGGAGATAGAAGATCAAGTATACGCATCGCAACTGAGCTTCCCTCATTTTCCAGATGAATCCTTTCATCCGGGAAAACAGGGGTCAGGTCTTCAAAATTCTTACGTGCTGCCGCCTCCGAAGGCTTGTACCCGTTTATCGTAGATACATATAGCAATGCGCTGAACTTTTCACCCTGTGTCTTGATTCTTGTATTTCCTGTTAAAATATCGCCTGTTTTCAGCCCAAAACGACGTATCTGTGAAGGTGCTACATAAACATCGTTTTCACCCGGCATATAATTCTCGCAGCGGATAAATCCGAAACCTTCCTGCTTAACTTCCAGGATTCCGTTGGCCATCACCCCACTGTCAAGCTGCTCGATGTCTGTCCCTTCTTTTTTTTCTTTCATTTCTTCCTTTATTTCTTCTTTTGCTTCCTCTCTCGCTTCTGCTTGTTTGTCCTTTTCATCCTGTTCAAGCATTGCATTGATAAGTTCACTCTTTTTTAATGTAGAAGTACCTCGCATCTGTCTCTTTTTTGCCAGATCTTTCAGCACGGAAAGTGATAATGTTTCGTACTGTTCTCTTGTCATAAAACACCTGCCCTTTCTTTCTAAGCCACTGAATCAGCCTGCTTCCTGCATAATGATAGTCTTTATATGATTTTACAATTGAATTACTTTCTTATGATAACTATTCTTTTATCTACCCGGGAACGTTCGTCTGAATTGACTCTTATGGATTAACTGTATGGATTATACACTATTTATTCTGAAAAAAAAAGACTTAATTTCATTTTCCTTGCGCCAAACCTTCAGAAGTGCTATGATAAATCAAAATAAACCGGCGAAAGGAAACAGATGCATGGACCGTTGGGGCGAAAAACGTTATCATTCCGTGGATTATGATTTAAAACAGCTTTTTGGTGAAAAAATATATAAAATCACACTGAATGGACGAATGACATGTCCGAACCGGGACGGCACCGTCGGCTACGGGGGATGCATTTTCTGCAGTGCCCGGGGTTCGGGAGATTTTGCAGGTTCTGCCGCTCTTTCCATTACGGAACAGCTTAAGCTCGGCAAACAGGAATTACTTGCAAAGCGCCCGGTGAGCAAATACATAGCCTATTTTCAGGCATTCACAAACACTTATGCCCCTGTCGAATATCTGGAAAAAATCTTCAGAGAAGCCATCGCCGACCCCGATGTGGTGATTTTATCTGTTGCTACACGGCCAGACTGCCTGGGCAGGGATGTCCTTGACCTGCTGGAGCGTCTCAACCATATCAAACCTGTCTGGATCGAGCTTGGTCTGCAGACTATCCATGAGGAAACGGCTTCCTTTATCAGGAGAGGTTACCGGCTTCCGGTTTTTGAAGATGCCGTTAAGGAACTTCGCATGCGGAAGATCACCGTGATCGTCCACACTATTATCGGGCTTCCGAAAGAAACACATGCTATGATGCTTCAGACGTTGGATTATCTGAATGCCTGCGATATTCAAGGCATAAAGTTTCAGCTTCTGCATGTCCTGAAGGGCACTGATCTTGCTGCCGTATATGCCGACACCCCCTTCCCGCTCCCGTCTATGGTAGAATACATCTCTTTTCTGACAGAATGTATCGCCCGGCTGCGGCCGGATATCGCTATACACAGGCTGACCGGGGACGGTCCGAAGGAGCTTCTTATTGCCCCTCTCTGGAGCGAAAACAAACGAACAATTTTAAACACATTGCACCGCCAGTTAAAAGAACAGGACATCTGGCAGGGAAAGGACTATCATGACTGAGACATTTACACTATACAAATTAATGATACTATATATGTTGAAAAAAGTAGATTTTCCCCTTACTACTTCACAGATTTCAGAATTTATTCTGGAAAAAGGATATACCAGCTTCTTCCGCCTGCAGGAAATACTGACGGAAATGACCGAATCCGATCTGATTTGTGCGGAATCCACCCACAACCGTACCTTGTACCGGCTTACGGAAAACGGGGCAGAGACGATTCGTTTTTTCAAATCCAAATTATCTACGGAGATACGGGCAGATATTGATGAATTTTTGAAAGAAAAGTATAAGGATTTAAAAGAAGAGGTTTCTGTAAAATCGGATTACTACCGAAATACGAAACATGAATTTGAAGTCCACTGCCAGATTATCGAGGACGGTTCCAGTCTCATTGACCTGAAACTCACCGTACCGACAGAAGCAGAGGCCCGGGCTATCGCGGCACACTGGTCCGCGAAAAGCCAGGAAATCTATGCAGGGTTGCTGGAAAAGCTGCTGTAATTATTAAACAGTTTTAGCTTTCCCTCAGCATTTCGAGCCATTCTTTAATATGTTTTTCTTTGCCAAGCACGCCGGGTTCATAGAACCTGGCGTCTTTGATCTCCTCCGGAAGATACTGTTGTTTCGCGTAATGGTTCGGATAATCATGAGCATACTGATAGCCGGTTCCGCGCCCCAGTTTCTGTGCCCCTTTGTAATGTGCGTCCTGCAAGTGCGAAGGAACTGTTGTCTTTGTACTTCTTACACATTCGTTCGCCGCCATGATCGCATTCACGGCCGAATTACTCTTCGGAGCGGATGCAACATACAATACTGCCTGTGAAAGTATGATCTGAGACTCCGGCATACCGATCCGTTCCACCGCCTGTGCTGCCGAGACGGCAACAGTCAGCGCCATCGGATCTGCATTTCCAACATCCTCCGCCGCGCAGATAATAATTCTCCTTGCGATAAACTTTATATCTTCTCCCGCATACAACATTTTTGCGAGATAAAATACCGCTGCGTCCGGGTCTGACCCCCGCATACTTTTTATAAATGCCGATATCGTGTCGTAATGATTATCTCCGCCCTTGTCATAACGGACCGTGCGCTTCTGGATGCATTCCGATGCCACTTCCAGAGTGATATGAATCAGCCCGTCTTCGCTGCGCTCTGTTGTCAGGATTCCGAGTTCCACCGCATTCAAGGCATTTCTCGCATCTCCGCCTGCCACATCTGCCAGAAAATCGAGGGCGTCTTCATCTATTTGGGCACGGTACGCGCCCATTCCCTTTTTCTTATCATAAACGGCACGTTTCAGCAATATCTTTATATCCTCTTTATCAAGACTTTTTAATTCAAAAATGCTTGAGCGGGATAACAGAGCCCCGTTCACCTCGAAATACGGATTCTCCGTCGTTGCGCCTATCAGAGTAATTGTCCCGTCTTCCACAAAGGGGAGAAGATAATCCTGCTGTCCTTTATTAAACCGGTGAATCTCATCGATGAATAATATTGTCTTCTTCTGATACATACCAAGGAGATCCTTCGCTGCCTTGACCACATCCTCCATATCCTTCTTTCCCGCAGATGTCGCATTGATCTGTTTAAATTCAGATTTGGTCGTGTTTGCGATTACTTTTGCAAGCGTTGTTTTCCCTGTCCCCGGAGGTCCGTAAAAAATCACCGAGCCCAGTTTGTCTGCACGGATAGCCCGGTATAACAATTTATCTTTTCCTATAATATGCTGCTGCCCCACCACTTCCTCAAGCGTCTCAGGACGCATTCTGGAAGCAAGCGGAGCTTCTTTCTCCTGCGTAGTTTCTCTCATATAATCAAATAAGTCCATTATTTCCTCCCTGAACTTCCTGTTGTACATCAATTCAACATCAACCGGTCGACCGTCACGAATTCATATCCTTCAGCCTGAAGCAGATCAATAATCCTCAGGGCGGCATTGACAGAACTTTCATAACAGTCATGCAACAAAATGATATCATTTTCTTCTGCGTCCGTCACTACCTTATTTACAATTTCATCCTCATTTTCAGTCGCCCAGTCCAGAGGGTCAATATTCCACATCACCGGAATGATATGTATCTTCTGCTCCAACTCCTTCTGCCACACTCCGAATGGCGGCCTCATATATTCTACGGGTTTCCCCGTAATCGAAGTAATCAGCTGATTGGTTTTCTCCAGCTCTTCAAAAGCTACTTCATCGCTTACCCGCGTAATTTCCACATGATTATACGTATGATTACCTATGAGATGTCCTTCCTCCTGCAGCCGTTTTACGATTTCGGCATTATTTCCCTGTTCAATATTTTTCCCGATCAGGAAAAAGGTTGCATGCACGCCCCTTTCCTTCAGTCCGTCCAGCAGCCGGGGAGTACACGTTTCATTCGGACCGTCATCAAATGTCAGTGCAATCATCGGTTTCTCTTTAATTTTTTCCGTCCCGGTGTCTGCGTCCATGCCTGATTCCACAGATGCCCCGGTGCTCTGCCCGCTCACCTGCTCGGACTCACAGGTTTCAGTATTCCGGTAAATAATATTTTCTCCGGGCAGACAGATTCCAAGCAACAGCAAAACATATGCCAGCCCCAGTCCCTGCATCAGGTATCTTGTTTTCATGCTTTCCTCCATTTTGCCGCTTTGCTTTTGATTCTATTATATATATGCATTTCATTCATCCCTCATACTTCCGATCTTCAGGCGAAAAAACGGAATCTTGTAAGAATATCATTGGCATACCAATATATGCATGATATACTTGCACATACGAATATACATCGGAGGTTATTTCTATGAAACATTCAGCTACAAAAGAAGTATCTGCAGATCAGACTCCGTCACAGGAGAATAAAATGAGAATCATGCCAATTCCAAAGCTTCTGCTTTCTATGTCTCTGCCTATGATGATTTCCATGCTGGTACAAGCTCTCTATAATATAGTCGACAGTATTTTTGTCGCACGGATTAATGAAAATGCACTGACTGCAGTGTCGCTGGCATTTCCGGTTCAGAACCTGATGATTGCCATCGCAGCAGGCACAGGTGTCGGCATTAACGCTTTATTATCCAGAAATCTCGGTGAAAAAAGTTTTAAAGAAGCTGACCTTGCCGCAAAAAACGGTATATTCCTGGCAATTGTAAGCTATGTCATTATGGCTGCCATAGGTGCGTTCGGCTCATACTTTTTCTATGCATTCCAGACTCAGGACAAAGAAATCCTGAATTACGGAATCCAATATATGACAATCGTTACAGTTATGTCCTTCGGGCTGTTTCTTCAGGTAATCATGGAAAGACTGCTTCAGGCAACAGGCAATTCTTTTTATTCCATGATTTCACAGGCGGCAGGTGCTATAATCAATATTATTTTAGATCCGATCATGATTTTCGGGCTGTGCGGTTTTCCTCGCCTTGGCGTTGCAGGTGCAGCCATAGCGACCGTCACCGGGCAGATTGCGGCATCTTTCCTTGGCATTTATTTGAACATAACCAAAAATTCCGAACTGAATCTGAGTATGAAAGGATTCCGTCCGGACCGCAGAGTAATCGGAACGATTTATAAAGTTGGAATTCCGTCCATCATAATGCAGTCAATCAGCTCGGTCATGACATTTGGCATGAACAAGATCCTGCTCACATTTTCGTCTACGGCAGCTGCTGTTTTCGGTATCTATTTCAAGCTGCAAAGCTTTGTTTTTATGCCGGTCTTCGGACTGAACAACGGCATCATTCCGATTATTGCGTATAATTACGGAGCCAGAAAGAAAAAAAGAATCCTGTCAACCATAAAACTGAGCATCTTCACCGCAGTATCCATCATGCTTGTCGGACTTGCAATATTCCAGTTGATTCCCGGACAGCTTCTGGAACTGTTTGATGCCTCTGAACATATGATTGAAATCGGCATACCTGCGCTGCGTGCAATCAGCCTGAGTTTTATTTTTGCAGGTTATGCCATCGTCTGCAGTTCAGTATTCCAGGCACTTGGAAACGGGGTTTACAGCCTGGTAGTTTCCGTGGCAAGACAGATTCTGATCATCCTGCCGGCCGCATATGCCTTTTCTCGTCTGTTCGGTCTTGATGCGGTCTGGTGGTCGATTCCACTTGCAGAGATCGTTTCAGTTATTCTATCCACAATTCTGTTTATCAGGATAAAACGGATGAAAATAGATACCCTTTAAGTAGAAACTCTAACAAAATCCTTTGATTTTTTAATGTACTTTTCTTCATAAATGCACTATAATAATTATAGAGTTTGTCGTTAAACAAACCAGAAAGAGAGGGATTGGAAATTATGAAAGAAAAACTGTTCGCAAAATTTGCCGAACTGTTTGGCGATGCCGACGAAGCCGGATTTTACTTTTCTCCCGGACGCGTTAATTTGATCGGAGAACACACTGACTATAACGGCGGGCATGTGTTCCCGTGTGCACTTACAATCGGTACATATGGTGCGGCGAGAAAACGTGCTGACCGGACAATTCGTTTCTACTCGATGAACCTGGAAAAATTCGGTGTTGTTGAAGCATCTCTGGATTGTCTGGAAAACAAAAAAGAATATGGATGGGCTAATTATCCGCTTGGGGTTGTATGGGCATTTGCAAAGAAAAATCACCTTATTGATACAGGATTTGATATGGTTATCTGGGGAAATATCCCGAATGGCTCCGGGCTTTCTTCTTCTGCTTCCCTTGAAGTACTGACAGGGGTCATCCTTACAGACCTGTATGGAATCACCGATTTGAGTATGATCGACCTTGCATTGATCGGACAGTATTCCGAGAACAACTTTAACGGATGCAACTGTGGAATCATGGATCAGTTTGCTGTTGCAATGGGCAAGAAAGACAATGCCATTTTCCTCGACACAAGCTCACTCAGTTACGAATATGCTCCGGTTGTCCTGAAAGACGCAAAAATCGTCATCACAAACAGCAAGGTAAAGCACAGTCTTGTGGATTCCGCATACAATGACCGCCGTCAGGAATGCACTGATGCCCTTCATGCTTTACAGTCAGTTCTCGATATTGAATCTCTCGGAGAGCTTGATATGGAAACTTTTGAGAAGAATAAATCCGTTATCAATGATCCGGTCCGCATCAGACGTGCAAAACATGCGGTTGCGGAAAACCAGCGCACGATTGATGCCGTAGCTGCACTGAAAGCAAGCAATATCACGAAATTCGGAGAGCTGATGAATCAGTCACATATTTCCCTGAGGGATGATTATGAGGTGTCCTGCGAAGAAATTGATATTCTTGTCGACCTTGCATGGAAGATTCCGGGCGTCATCGGTTCGCGTATTACCGGAGGCGGTTTTGGAGGATGTACAGTAAGCATTGTCAAGAATGATGCTGTCGATACATTTATTGAGACGATTGGAAAAGCATACAAAGAAAAAGTAGGACATGAAGCTGAATTTTATACTGTAGATATCGGCGACGGCGCCAGGAGGATGGAATAATGACGTTAAATGAAGCAATTAAAAAACTGGTTCAATATGGAATCAATACAGGGCTTACCCCTGAATGCGAACGCATTTATACAACAAACCTTCTTCTTGATTTATTTCAGGAAAGCGAATATGAAGATGTGGACTGTGATATGACAGATGTTGTCCTTGAAGATGTTCTTAAAGCTCTTCTTGACGAGGCTGTCAACCGTGGAATCATTGAAGACAGCATCGTATACCGCGATTTGTTTGACACTAAAATTATGAACTGCCTTGTACCGCGTCCGGCGCAGGTTCAGAAAGAATTCTGGGATCGATATGCGGTTTCCCCGAAGGATGCCACCGATTACTTCTACAAACTCAGCTGTGACAGCGATTATATCCGCCGCTATCGTATCAAAAAAGATATGAAGTGGACAGTAGAAACCGAGTACGGAACTCTCGATATCACGATCAACCTGTCAAAACCTGAAAAAGACCCCAAGGCCATCGCTGCGGCACGCAATGCAAAGGCATCTTCTTACCCGAAATGTCTGCTCTGCATGGAAAATGAAGGATATGCAGGACGTACAAACCATCCGGCAAGAGAAAACCACAGAATCATGCCGATTACAATCAATGATTCAAAATGGGGATTCCAGTATTCGCCTTATGTATATTATAACGAACACTGCATCGTATTTAACGGACAGCATACACCAATGAAGATTGACCGTAATGCGTTTATCAAGCTTTTTGACTTCGTGAAGCTGTTCCCGCATTACTTCCTCGGCTCTAATGCAGACCTTCCGATCGTAGGCGGATCTATTCTGAGCCATGACCATTTCCAGGGAGGAAATTATACATTTGCGATGGCAAAAGCCCCGATCACCGAGACATTTACTGTTCCTGGATATGAAGATGTCACGGCAGGTATCGTTAAGTGGCCGCTCTCCGTTATCCGTCTCCAGTGTGCAGATGAAAAGAGAATCATTGACCTTGCAGATCATATTCTCCAGGCATGGAGAGGCTATACAGATGAAGATGCATTCATCTTTGCGGAAACCGACGGCGAACCACACAGCACCATCACACCGATCGCAAGGAAGCGCGGCGATTTATATGAGCTGGATCTGACACTGCGCAACAACATCACTACAGAAGAGCATCCGCTGGGCGTATATCACCCACACGCAAAGCTTCATCATATCAAAAAGGAAAACATTGGTCTGATCGAAGTAATGGGACTTGCTGTTCTTCCAGCCCGTCTGAAAGGCGAGCTTGAACTTTTGAAAGAATATATTCTGGAAGGAAAAGATCTCCGCTCCAATGAAATTCTTGAAAAACATGCTGACTGGGTCAATGAATTCCTCCCATCCTATCCTGAAGTAAATGCTAACAACATCGAAGGCATCCTCCAGCAGGAAGTAGGAAAGGTATTCTGCCAGGTGCTCGAAGACGCAGGCGTATATAAGTGTACTGAAGAAGGTCTCGCGGCATTCCGCAGATTCATTGCAACATTATAATTTATAATCATTTTCAAAGTCGTTATGACAAAAAGCAGGCTCCGAAGAACCTGCTTTTTGTTATATATAATTCATCGTATGGTTAACTGCCTCAACAAAGAATTACTACACGTTATAGTTTTACATGCACTGCTTTTATACAATTATTTCAAACCGTCAGAACTGTAATGAGATAACCTGATCAACAATATAGCCTTCTGTATAATCGTAATCATACTTATACACTCTGATGTTGAATTCCGCATCTGTAACCTCTGTGATGTCATTAGCTTCCAAATCGGATGCGAACCAGCTAAGTTCGCTGAATTTGCATTTACCGGCTTTGACGGAAGATGCCCAGAACGGATCTGCCATATATCCATTAAGAGAAGCATTATCTTCACTTGCCATCAGATCATATTCACTTTTGTTCTGTATAAACAGTTTAATCAGGAAATCACCATATTCATCCGTTTCACTTCCGATAACTGTAATACTTACAAATTCATTATCAACTATAACATTATCTGTTCCTTGAGGCTCTCTGACAAAACTTGCAGCATTCTCCTCTCCATAAGGATATATGTGTACAGTTTCGTTTGCTGCGGCTTCTTCTCCCCAATCCTCACTATTGTAAACATGAAAGCTCAGTTCTATATCTGTGAATTTTTCAATTCCATTAGCTTCCAGACTATCATCAGAAATTGTGATTTCTTCATTTGACTTTTTACCGGCTGAAATCTCTGTTGCAAAGAACGGCTCTACCTGCACACCATTGACAGATGCACTCTCCACTGAATACATGTAGGTCTTATCAGCAGTTTTGTTTTCCATCATGGCTTTTATTGTATATCCCCAGATATTGTCCGGTTCGATTCCGGTCAATACAATTTTACAATACTCATTGTCCACGACTGTTAACTCTTCAAATGTTATTTCACCGGTGTCTTCCTCTTTTTCACTTTCTTCATTCTGACTTTCTTCCGCCGTACTTTGTTCAGAGCTGCCGCTTTTGTCAATATTTTCACTTTTTCCGCCGCATGCTGTCACAGAAAGTATCATTGTTCCGGCCAGAATAATTGATAAAATTCTCTTTCTCATAACTAATCTCTCCATCACTCTTCAGTTTTTTTTCCTTTTACGAGTGCGATAACTGCGATAACCGCATTTATTGCACACCATGCCGACCATATGTAAAGATCGGAAAAACTTCCGGCTGTGGTAAATCCCAATAATGCACCAAGACCGAAAAGAACAATCAAAGCAATATTGCCGCCTTTACCGCCTTTCCTTGTCGCAATTGAAACAATTCCGCCCGCAAGCATCAGGATTGCCAGGATGATACCCCCGCTTCCTCCTACCTCTCCGTTTTCTTCAAGGATATTTGCCACGCCTGCAGCACATGACTGAAATGCAACAAATGCAAACAACACGATTGACAAAATTCCTGAAACCAGTTTCCAGTTTTTCATTACTCTTCCTCCTTTGAGATTATACTACTTTATCTTACTCTATCCTATTTTATAGCATCAGCCAGAAATCTTCTCACCGAAAGCCCGCTATAAATCAAGGCAATAAAATAAGAAGCATAGTATTTTAAAATTTATGCTTCTTATTTTAATCATCTGTATTATTATTTTGGTATGCTGCCGGCATACATTTAAGCCAGAAACTCTTCAAACAGTACACATATCAATGCGGCTATAAACAATAGAATGAATTCAACTGCAATATACCCTACTATTCTTACACATTTCTCCTTATTTTTCAAAAAAGGAATCTTGTCACGCCATCCCCGGTAATTATATATCACACCTATCAGTACTAACTGTGAAATCCATATGGCTGTCTGTTCGATGCGTGTCAGAACAGGATTTAAAGAAACACCATCTCTTTTTATTTCCATTGAAAAACACATATATGTAACCATTAAATATCCCAAAACCGCCACTGCTTTTTTCCATAATACACCACTGCGGAATCCCGGAAGTTTAAAACTCTTTATATCTTTTTGTTTTTCATTAGCTTTTGTGTCATAATCTTCTCTGGCTATGCACTCCGGATACAGCTTCTTAAGCACCCCTTCCAGCTCTTCTATAGTCTGATAACGCTCTTTCGGGTCGATGTACGTACTCTTCCGAACAACAGGCAGCAGCCGGCCTTCTGTCATCTGCTCGACCGGAAATTTCCCCGTCACCATATAATTAATTAATATTCCAAGAGCATAAATGTCTGTCCGATTATCCGTCTGAAAATAACCAAACTGTTCAGGTGCAGCATATTCTGCCGTCCCCATCAGAACAGTATCCCGTCTTTTACCTTGCTGAAATGTTCTGGCGATACTAAAGTCTACAAGCTTGACTCTGTTTTTATTGTCAATCATAACATTTTCCGCCTTAATATCTCTGCATATGACAGGCGGATTTGCATTATGAAGTTTTTTTAACACCTTACACAACTCCAATGCAATCTTTACGGTATCTGACTCGCTCAGCTTCCGCTCACATACAATATCTTCCAGATTCCTTCCCGTCACATATTCTTCGATGATGACCAACACATCCCCAACCAAAATACATTCATAAATCTGTAGTATATTAGGATCAGGATTACTCTTCAAAAAATCATAGATATGTTTCAGAGCCGGAGAAACTTTCTTTTCAACACATATCGTACCATATATTTTGTGCCTCTTAAGACGGAGATTCTCTTTATTATTAAATCTTCCCAGATCCTGATATTCAGACAGGCGGTATTCTTCTTCTAAATTCATAATTCTTCACCTTGTTTTTATTATTATAAAATTATATTATACAATTATCATCTCTGCAAGAAAGGATATAATAATGAATCCGAAAACAACTAATGAACTATTAAAAATACTTAATTCAGCAGATACTGTTTCAGAACTTGAAGAGTTTACAAAAATTGCTGAACAGAATACAGCTATACATTCATTTCCCGAATACATAGCCGACTGTCTTTCCCGAACCGGCAAGTCTCCAAGCCAGCTTATTCAGGATGCTCAAATCCAGCGAAATTATGGATATCAGATATTAAACGGCACGAAAAATCCTGGCAGGGACAAAGTAATTGCCCTCTGCCTTGCGCTTTCCCTGTCTCTTCCGGAAGTACAGCGCGCCCTTACTCTCGCCAATGAAGCCGTACTCTATCCAAAAATCAGGCGGGATTCTGTTCTTATTTTCTGTATCAACAAACATCTGTCCGTTCTGGATACCAATGATTTGCTTTATCATATAAACGAAAAACTTTTATAATCTTACACAGCAGATTAATCAAAAATGGGGGTTTCGTCTATGATGAAGAAAAGCTGCCAAAGGCAGCTTTTCCTTATTTTTTCTTTTTTCTCTTTTTCTTCTTCACACTGTATCCGAACGTTCCGATTGTTTTCCCAAGTCCCAGATATTCTCCGTGGGAATATGCCAGCAGTCCTGTACTGTTCAGTTCAAATTTGTTCTGCTCATTCATATAGGCCTCATCAGCATGCACCGCAGTTACTTCCGCGAGAAACATATGATGGCTTCCAAGTTCACGCACTTCCGTAACTTTGCATTCAATATTGACCGGAGATTCCTCAATAATCGGTGCATACTTAAGAGTTTCTGCTTTTCCCTGGTGGAGACCGGTATCTCTCCACTTATCAACATCTCTTCCTGATTTTACGCCGCAGTAATCTGTCGCATACGCCAGTGTTTCTGTCGTCAGATTAATTACAAATTCTCCGCTCTCTTTAATCATTTGATAGGAATATCTCTGCGGTCTGACCGAAATATAAACCATAGCCGGATTGGTACAGACTGTCCCCGTCCACGCAACCGTAATAATATTTGTTTCGCCGGAAGCATTGCCGGCACTGACCATAACAGCAGGCAGAGGATACAGCATATTTCCCGCCTTCCATATTTGTTTTCCCATAATATTTCAGCTCCTGATTTATATTCTTTTCATTCTGCCTGATTATACAGACTCAAAAATGGTCCACCGGACCATTTTCTCATATGCATGGCAACTCAAAAAAGGTCCACTGGACCATTTTCTCATATGCTTGACAACTAAATGCAGATACAGATGCAGCATAACTGTATCTGTATCTCTGATATGTATTTTATACTACTGCTGCAGATCTGCCACCAGTGCCGGAACGAGCTGTTTCTTTCTGGAGACAACTCCGTCAAGAAGAAGCCGCTCCGCATCTTCATCCAGACCATACGCTTCAACCACTGTTTCCTTTGCTCCCGGACCGCAGCACAGAAGTTCTGTGGACTCAGTGATAATATTCGTCAGCATAAAGAAAATCATGTCCAATCCATTTGTTCTTCTCGACAATTCCATCTGCGGAAGTATTTTATCTCTGATTTCCTGAAGTTCTTCCTTACTCATTGAATTAATCTGTCCGACTCCGAATACGATATCGTTTACGTGAAACTGCTTAAAATCAAGGAAAAGAACTTCTTCCGCAGTCTTTCCTTTCAGATTACTTCCTGCACGGAACATAGCCTGCGCAAGTATGTCAATCTCTATCCCGGCGATTTTGGCAAGATTTTTAGCCGTAGCCTCATCCAGAGGCGTACAGGTAGGGGAACGGAACATCAGTGTATCTGAAATGATCGCGGAACAAAGCAGTCCGGCTATCGTCGGAGAAACCTCCACATTATTTTCCTGGTACATCTGATAAATGATTGTCGCCGTACATCCGACAGGCTGATTACGGAAAAATACCGGCCCTATTGTCTCAATACTGCTTAATCGGTGATGATCAATAATCTCCAGCACTTCCGCCTGTCCGATTCCCTCCACTGCCTGATTCTTTTCATTATGGTCTACAAGGATAACTTTTTTCTTTCTGCTGTTCAAAATGCGGCGGCTTGTGATAAATCCGATAAAATTACCTGCGTTATCCAAAATAGGATACTCACGGAATCTCTTTTTACTCATAACTTCCCTGACATCATCCACGTAATCTTTCATTTTAAAAGTAATGAGATGATCCCTTGTCATAAAATGCTTCACAGGAATGCTCTGATTAATTAATCTGGCAACTGTAAAAGTATCGTGCGGAGAAGAGATTACTACAATTTCCTTCTCTCTCGCCTGCTGCAAGACATCTTCCGACACATTTGCCCCGGCACATACTACCATGCAACCCACATTCAGGTCGATTGCCATCTGCTGGGCAGCCGGACGGTCACTTAAAATCACCAGATCATCTTTCTGGACAAATTTTTCCATATACTCACAGCTAGACGCAACAACTCCGACTTTACCGCTTGTAAGATAGCTGTGTTCATTGCCGATGATTACTTTTCCGTCGATTGCGGCTGCAATATTCCTGTATTGTGTCTTTGCCTGAGACAAAATCGAACTGTCATGCACTCCCATATATGACATGGCAATATCACCGATTGTGATCAGTCCTTCCAGTTTTCCGTCTCGCACCACCGGCATGGTATGCAGATTCTCTTCTTTCATTCTTGCCCACGCTTTTTTGATAGATTCAGAACCGCTCATCCCTTCTACTTTTCTGAAATCGACATCCTTAACCTGTACCCTCAAGTCCATAATCAACGCCGGGGCCTGTACTCCAAAATATTCCAGCACATACTGCGTCTCTTCATTGAGCTGACCTGCCCTTCTCGGTGAATGCTCCACACCTGTGATCTTTGTCTTCAAAGCCGCATATGCAATTGCCGAACATATTGAGTCCGTGTCTGGATTCCTGTGGCCTACTACATATACTTTCTCATTTCCCTGCTCCATATTTACACCTCTTCATATACCTTTTCCCCTGTTGAAGTTTACACTTCTTTACCGAAACAGACTTTCTTGATCCGCCCAGTCCTTGCCTATTGAAAGCCTGTCCGATACCACAACCTTCCCTATCGGGAATCTCACGGTATCTTTATTTATTATTATAGTACTAGATTGCCATTTTTTTGTAAATTCGTCAACACAATTTATAAGATTAGTTGTTTTTTTATCAGCCAGTGTGTTATAATAATACAGTGGCGGCAAACTGTATGCAAAAACGTCGGCCCTGGGGCATGATTTCCCGGATATTTTCGTTTCAGGCAGCTTTTCACAGTTCCGCGTAACAGAAAAAAATAAAACAAATACCAAAACAAGAGTAAAGAGGA
This sequence comes from Lachnospiraceae bacterium, assembly GCA_004556565.1. Taxonomy (GTDB): domain Bacteria; phylum Bacillota; class Clostridia; order Lachnospirales; family Lachnospiraceae; genus Schaedlerella. The sequence continues at coordinate 48,636 of SFGN01000001.1, forward strand.
ATTGAGGTGCAGCTATGAACGAAGAATTAAGAACAGAAGAATTAACAGAGGCCGCAGAATCGACCGAAACAATGGCAGACTACGAGGAACATTTTGATGATGCAAACCCCTGGAACAGAGTAGCAGATTATATGGCAAATAAAACGCCTCTTCATGTTGTAGTTGAAGGCGTTGTAAACGGCGGTGTTATTGTGACTGTCGAGGGTCTTCGCGGTTTTGTTCCGGCATCCAAGCTTTCACTGTCCTATATCGAAGATCTTGAGACATATCTGAATAAAGAAATCGATGTACGCGTTATTGATGTGGACCAGGCATCCAACCGTCTTGTCCTCTCAGCACGTGAAATTTTAAGAGAAAAAGAAAAGAAAGCCCGCCAGGAGCTGATTAACAGCATCCAGGTAGGCACGGTCCTGGAAGGTACCGTTGAGACACTGCAGAATTACGGTGCATTTATCAAACTTGAAAACGGGCTGTCCGGTCTGGTTCACGTTTCTCAGATTTCCAACAAACGGGTGAAAGTTCCGTCAGATGTCCTTAAAGAAGGCGACACAGTCACAGTCAAAGTTATCGGCGTGAAAGACGGCAAAATCAGCCTGAGCATGAAAGCGCTTGAGACACCTGTCGAAGAAGAAGTCCCTGAGAAGGTTGTAATTCCTAAGAGCGAAAAAATCAGCACAAGCCTTGGCGATTTATTAAAAAACATTAAACTGTAAAATCATAAAAATCAATATGTCACTCAAAAAAAGGTCCACCGGACCTTTTTTGAGTGCTCTAATATACATGTGCCCCCGGATTGTCATCTTCAAAATCAAACACACATCTTTCATATGCATTAATCACATGCGTTCCCCCTAATTTATCATAGCGGGGATGCTTTCTCCCGTAAGAAAGATGCACATGCCCATGAATGAAATATTTCGGATGATATTTCTCAATAAGTTCGAGAAACGTGCGGAACCCCCGGTGGGGAAGATCTTTCCCGTCATTCAGCTCCAGGGCGGGGGCATGCGTCACAAGAATATCAAATCCTTTCTTCCTTTTCAACTGAAACCAGAGCTTCCATGTCCGGACCTTCATCTCCCATTCTGTATATTGATGCTCACCTTCACTGTAGCGCATAGAGCCGCCAAGGCCCAGAATCCTGACTCCTTCATGCACATAGATTTTATCTTCGATAGAAATACATCCGTCCGGCGGAATTTTGTTGTATCGATCATCGTGGTTTCCGTGGACATACAGAACCGGGGCTGTCGTAAATGTTGCGAGAAAGGACAGATATCTCGGATCCAGATCACCGCAGGAAATAATAAGGTCGATTCCTTCTAACTTGCTTTTTTCAAAAAAATCCCACAGATATCTGGATTCTTCATCTGAAATCGCTAAAATTCTCATTTGTCAGTCTGCCCTTTCTATTTCTCAACTCCCTGTTGGTTCGTTACAGGTTTCGCATAATCATATAATTCATCCATTTTAGGGATTGTACCGATAATATTATCGACCAGCCAGTCCATCGTCGCAATGCTGTCCGGGGACATGCGTTGGTTTGCTTCATTTTTTACTGTACCATTCTGGTCATACATTATGCCGGAAAACAGATAAAAGGATCCGGAGCATATTGTCTGCCGAAGCACTTCAACCAGACGCTTTGTCCCAAGCGGAAGATTTTTTGAATACAGGACATCCAACACACCTGCAGACATTCCCCACCAGTAGTTGATTGCCTTTTTTTCAGAGGCATTATCATCATATTTCCAAGTACCGTCCATAATCGTGCGGATCAACTGTTCATAAAATTTCCCCCAGTGGCGCAGCGGCATGGCAAGGCTTCGGACTGTTCCGTCTTTTTCCACATGGTATAATCCAAAATATCCGGATTCATCTTCCGGCACCATCATATCCTTCTCTGATATACAGGAGGGCTGAATACGACGGATCTCATCCGTTATATTACAATCCTTTCTCGATGACCATTCCAGATAGACTTTTGAGCGCGGATTGATCATCTTTGCCCCCATTGCAAACGCGTTAATGTTTGAAATTGAGCCGTAAATAGGATAATCGGCAATATAAACGATGCGGTCATTTTCTGCCATGGCACCTGCAATCGCTCCCATCAAGAACTTAATTTCATGCATCCTTGTATAGTATGTCCGGATATAGCGATGTGCAGTATATACGGAGCAATTGAGTATCCTGACTTCCGGATACTGGATCGCCGCCTTCACACTCGCCTGTACAAAAGTAGGTGTCGTTGTAAAAATCAGATTACATCCTGCTTTTACTGCTGCAAAAATCAATGTCTCTGCATTCTCTGCCGTACCGTTTTCGTAATATATCGTACTTATTTCATCCGGGAATGTCTGCTCCAGATGAAGCCTTCCCAGTTCATGAGAGTAAGTCCACCCTGATGATGAGATCGTTTTTTCATAAATAAAGGCGACCTTCAGCTTTTGATTGCCTGAAGGATTCAGGAAACCGAACAAAGGCTTTTTTTCCTGATTCGGATTCATATGCAGCGCAACCTCATCATCCTGCTCCAGAAGCGTAAATTCCTCCCAGCTCTTTGCAACCAGTTCCTTCAATTCCGAAACACTCTTTTTACATAAGATACGGTATCCGTACAATGTGATAAATGCCAGAAATGCGTCTCCCGGTGTGATGGAAAGCTGCTTTCCTCCTCTGGCTGAGTATTCCTCTGAAAATCTTGCATATAACGAACTGAACTCCCTTTGATCTTCATGACTCCAGACCTCATCAGGTTCTTTTCCTACAGCTTTCTGAAGCTTTGCAAAATTACCCTCTTCTGAAAACCAGATGTAATTCACCTGAGATACTTCATAAAAATCAAGGAATTCATAATATATTTTGTTTTCCTTATCCTCTGTCCGTTTTGGTATGATTCTTGTAACATATCCCGCAATGGTAACAGCGTCAAAATATTTCATGACACTGACACGTTTGTTTCCTTCTTCCACATAAAATTTATTCATATATTCGTATGCTTTTATCGGATCCCGGATTCCTTCCTCCACATGGCTGGTACTTAGTGAAGCCCATTTGTCACTGAATTCTGTGCCCGCTTTTAAAATAGGCATGAAATTAGATGCAAAAGCAGTACTCCTTCCGGCACTTTTTGTTCCAACAATTTGTTCTGCCGGAATCTGTACAAGTCCCAACGATACAGAAGAATATTCTCCCGCCGGCGGAAGAATATCGTCCAGAACCGCCAGTGTGGGCAGCTCACCTTTCATCATGCGGGCCTGATAATCCTTTTTTCCCGCTTTTAATGCCTTCTGATAATCTTCTAATCCCATAGCAGCCTCCAATCCATATATCTGCAATGACTAATCTCCATATAGGTTCTGCATGATTATATGACGGTACTCTAAAAAAATCAAGTAAATAATCCGCAGTATCTTTCATGATTCAAGACACTGCGGATTAAATTTTATTGTATTATTTTCATGATGCAGGATTTAAGACTTACTGTCCCGGCCTCTGCAGCTTCCCCCGCAGGCACCGCAGCCATCACTGCAATGGCATGTCTTTCCATTCTTTTTATCCTGGATCATTCCACGGATAACCAATACTACGGCAACAACAATTATGCCGCCTGCAATCAACGTTCCCATCATGAATCTTCCTATAACAGACTCTTATAAAGTGCTGTAATGTCTTCTACACTTGTTTCCTTCGGGTTGCCCGGCCTGCAGGCATCATCATATGCAGACTGTGCAAGGAACGGGATATCTTCTTCTTTTACGATATCCTTCAGGTCTTTCGGGATCCCTACATCCTCAGAAAGCTTTCTGACCGCATCGACTGCTGCTTTCCTGTATTCTTCCTGCGTCATGGATTCAGTTCCTTCCATGCCCATAGCTTTTGCAATATATTTGTATTTATCACCTGTTGCTTCCGCATTATATTCCATAACAGTCGGAAGAATAATTGCATTTGCGATGCCGTGCGGGGTGTCATAAAGTGCGCCAAGCGGATGAGCCATTGAGTGTACGATGCCAAGTCCTACATTAGAAAATCCCATACCTGCAACATACTGTCCAAGCGCCATGTCCTCTCTGCCTTTCGGGTCGTTCTCCACTGCGGCTCTTAAGGAGCGTGAAATAATTTCAATTGCTTTCAGATGGAACATGTCTGAAAGTTCCCATGCTCCTGCTGTTATGTATCCTTCGATTGCATGTGTCAGTGCATCCATACCGGTAGCGGCTGTCAGGCCTTTCGGCATAGATGCCATCATATCCGGATCAACAAAAGCTATTACAGGAATGTCCTTCGGGTCTACGCAAACCATCTTGCGGTTCTTCTCCACATCTGTGATTACATAGTTGATTGTAACTTCCGCGGCTGTACCTGCCGTAGTCGGTACTGCAAAAATCGGCACACTCTTATTTTTTGTCGGTGCAACGCCTTCCAGACTTCTGACATCCTCAAAATCCGGATTTGCAATTATAATACCGATTGCTTTTGCGGTATCCATAGAAGAACCGCCTCCTATAGCGATCAGATAATCTGCTCCGGATACCTTAAATGCTTTCACGCCTGTCTGCACATTTTCAATTGTCGGGTTTGGTTTGATTTCGGAATACACTTCGTAAATAAGTCCTGCTTCGTCCAAAACGTCCAGAACTTTCTTTGTCACGCCGAACTTGATCAGGTCAGGGTCAGAACATACGAATGCTTTTGTGAACCCTCTTCCCTTCGCTTCATCTGCGATTGCTGCGATTGCGCCTTTTCCATGATAGGATGTTTCATTTAATACAAATCTGTTTGCCATATGTTTCGTCTCCTTTTCACGAAAGATTTTGTTTGGCTTTATTTTAGCACAGTAAAACAGGGAAAACAATGCATTTTCCTCTACTTTCATTGTTACAGTACGCATTCGGACAGTAGTTCGGAGCGTTTTGTATTCTCATCATTCCCCTGACGTATGCCGTCTGCGACATAAGTTCGGATATGATTTGCCAGCAGTTCCTTATTAAAGCTGTTCAATGCGGCATTTGCCGCCGACACCTGAATCAATATGCCAGTACAGTAAACATCATTTTCAACCATTCTCTTGATCCCTCTCACCTGCCCCTCAATCCTGTTCAGGCGATGGATCAGATCTTTATATTCCTTTTCGCTGCGTGCCTTTTTCTGTTGGCAGCAATCACATCTCTCTTCCACACCAGACACCTCCTGTGTAATAAACATTTTTTACAAACCATATTATATACCCTATCGGGGTATACTTCAATATAAAACTAAAGAAAGAAGGCAATTTCCAGAAATCACCCTCTTTCCTATATTTTTCACCTGGTTTTAATTCAGGCTTTACTCATGTTAGAATTATAATTCCACATCTTTCAGATATGGATTCTCGGTCGCATAGATCTTTTCGGCCTCTACTGCTTCTGCGATTGCAGGATCAATCGGCATCTTTCCGAGAACCGGAATGTTCAGTTCAGCCGCAATCTCATCAATGTGGCTTTCTCCGAATACTTTGATTTCCTTTCCACAGTCGGGACATTTCACATAACTGTAATTCTCTACAATTCCAAGCACCGGAATATTCATCATGGAAGCCATATTATAAGCCTTTTTCACAATCATCTGAACCAGATCCTGCGGGGATGTCACAATGACCACTCCATCCACCGGAAGAGACTGAAATACGGTAAGCGGAACATCTCCCGTTCCCGGAGGCATATCCACAAATAAATAATCCAGATCATTCCAGATAACATCCGTCCAGAACTGTTTAACAACACCTGAAATAACAGGACCTCTCCATATTACCGGAGATGTCTCATCATCCAGAAGAAGATTGATGGACATCAGCTTTGTTCCGTCTTTAGCCACACATGGAAATATTCCAGCCTCACTGCCTTCGGCAAGTTCATGTACCCCGTACATCTTCGGAATAGACGGACCTGTAATATCGGCATCAAGAATCCCTACCTCATACCCCTTCTCTTTCATCATTCTTGCAAGAGAAGCTGTCACAAGAGATTTTCCAACTCCTCCTTTTCCGCTGATAACACCGATTACCTTCTTAATACTTGAATATGCATTAGACGGTTCTTTTAAATCTGCTTTTTTACTCGGACAGAATCCTGCACTTGCACAGGATGAACAGGCCTGTTCGGAACACCCGCTGTTTGTCGTTTCTTCTGACATGTCATATACCTTCTCTTTCATAAACATTTTAAACTATTCTTCAAATACTTCTTTAACTTTATCCATAAATCCTTTTTTCTTCCCTTTTTCTTTGTTCTCTTCCGTGACTTCCTGATTCAAAGAATTTCCTGTAAGCATATCAAATTTACGGAGAGCTTCTTTGGCTTCTGCACTGATTCGTTCCGGGGTCTGGATCACAAGCGTCACATAATGATCGCCGCGTGTCTGAGGATTTCTTAAATATGGGATTCCCTTTCCTCTTAAGCGTACTCTTGTGTTGGTTTTTGTACCGGCCTTTACCGTATAAATAACATCACCGTCTACAGTAGGAACCTTCACATCGCCGCCCAGGGCTGCCTGCGCATATGAAATAGGCACGGTTGAATAAATATCTGTATCCTGGCGCTGGAAAACCGGATGTCTGGACACTGACACTTCTACCAGCAGGTCACCTCTCGGCCCGCCGTTTGTTCCCGGCTCTCCTTTTTCACGGATACGGATGCTCTGACCGTTATCAATACCGGCTGGAACAGTAACCATAATCTTCTTCTTGCTTGAAGTAAATCCGGTTCCTGAACAGGAAGTACATCTTTCTTTTATTACCTTTCCGGAACCGTTACAGTTCGGGCAGGTCTGTACGTTCTGCATCGTTCCGAAGAAGGATTGCTGTGTATAGACCACCTGTCCTTTTCCGCCGCATTTGCTGCAGGTTTCCGGAGAAGTCCCCGGCTTTGCACCTGTCCCGCCGCATACAGTACACGAATCTTTGATAATAACTTCCAGTTCTTTCTCGCACCCTCTGACAGCTTCTTCAAAAGTTATACGGATACCCTTACGGATATTTGCACCTCTCATCGGTCCGTTTGAACGGCCGCCGCGCCGTGCTCCGCCGCCGAACAAATCGCCAAATATATCGCCAAATATATCGCTGAAATCTGCTCCATTGAAGTCAAAACCACTGAAGCCACTTCCGCCTGCCCCTCCGTCAAATGCCGCATGGCCGAACTGATCGTACTGACGCCGTTTGTCAGGATCGCTTAAGACCGCATATGCCTCAGATGCCTCCTTAAATTTTTTCTCAGCCTCGGCATCACCCGGATTCATATCCGGATGATATTTTTTTGCCAGAGCACGGTATGCCTTTTTTAATGCAGCCTCATCGGCATCTTTGCTTACTCCAAGCACCTCATAATAATCTCTCTTTGCCTCTGCCATAACCTTTACCTTTCATCTCTGTTAATAACATCAAGAAATTCTACGAAACCGAATAGCCCGGTTCCGTAGAATCTTTATTTAAAACATTCCGCGGAAATTATATGAATAATTATACTTCTTTGTAATCTCCGTCTACTACGTCATCTGCATATCCAGCCTCTGACTGTCCTGATCCCGGATTCGGTCCCGGCTGCGGGCCTGCACCTGCTGCCGCACCTGCCTGCTCATACATCTTAGTGAACAGTTTCTGTGCGCTTTCCATCAGTTTATCCTTTGAAGCTTTGATCTCTGCGACCTGTGCATCGGAAACATCTTCCGGAGAATATTTTGCAAGGACATCCTTGAGTGCCTGGCAGTCAGCCTCAACTGCTGCCTTGTCTGATGCATCCAGCTTATCTCCTACTTCCTTCAATGCTTTTTCTGTCTGGAAAAGCATTGCATCAGCTTCATTTCTTGTATCAACAGCTTCCTTGCGTTTCTTGTCCTGTGCCTCAAATGCTGCTGCTTCTTTTACAGCTTTTTCGATGTCGTCATCAGACATATTGGATCCTGCCGTAATGGTAATATGCTGTTCTTTTCCTGTTCCCAGATCCTTTGCAGATACATTTACGATACCATTTGCATCGATATCGAATGTAACTTCAATCTGAGGGATTCCACGCGGAGCCGGAGCAATTCCGTCAAGTCTGAACTGGCCGAGAGATTTATTATCTCTTGCGAACTGTCTTTCACCCTGTACAACGTTGATGTCAACTGCTGACTGATTATCAGCTGCTGTAGAGAAGATCTGACTCTTCTTCGTCGGAATAGTTGTATTTCTTTCAATCAGCCTTGTAGCAATACCGCCCATTGTTTCGATAGACAGTGACAAAGGAGTAACATCAAGAAGAAGAATATCTCCTGCACCTGCATCGCCTGCAAGCTTACCACCCTGTACAGAAGCACCAAGTGCCACGCATTCGTCCGGATTCAATGATTTGCTTGGTTCTTTTCCTGTCAGCCTTCTTACTTCTTCCTGGACTGCCGGGATACGTGTAGAACCGCCTACCAGAAGCACCTGACCAAGATCGGATGCTGCAATTCCGGCATCGGAAAGAGCACGTCTTACAGGTTCTGCGGTCTTCTCAACCAGATCATGTGTCAGTTCATCAAATTTAGCTCTTGTGAGATTCATATCAAAATGCTTCGGTCCTTCAGCTGTTGCCGTGATGAACGGAAGGTTAATATTTGTTGTGGTTGCAGATGAAAGCTCTTTCTTTGCTTTTTCTGCTGCTTCTTTCAGCCTCTGAAGAGCCATCTTGTCTGTGGACAGGTCCACACCTTCTTTTGCCCTGAAATCTGCCAGCATGTAGTCTGTGATCTTCTGATCGAAATCATCTCCGCCGAGTCTGTTATTTCCTGCTGTTGACAATACTTCGATGACGCCGTCGCCGATTTCAATGATGGAAACATCAAATGTACCGCCGCCAAGGTCATATACCATGATCTTCTGTTCTTTTTCATTGTCAAGGCCGTATGCCAGAGCTGCTGCCGTAGGCTCATTGATAATACGTTTTACATCAAGTCCTGCGATCTTACCTGCATCCTTTGTTGCCTGACGCTGTGCATCATTGAAATAAGCAGGTACGGTAATAACGGCTTCTGTAACCTTTTCCCCAAGATATCCCTCTGCATCAGCTTTCAGCTTCTGAAGAATCATTGCGGAGATCTCCTGCGGAGAATATTTCTTTCCATCGATTGTTACCTTATAATCTGTACCCATTTCCCTCTTAATAGAAGAAATTGTTTTGTCTGCATTTGTTACTGCCTGACGTTTTGCAGGTTCTCCAACCAGACGCTCGCCTGTCTTCGTAAATGCTACGACAGAAGGTGTTGTTCTTGCTCCCTCTGTGTTCGCGATAACTGTCGGCTGTCCGCCTTCCATAACTGCTACGCAGCTGTTTGTTGTTCCTAAGTCAATACCAATAATTTTGCCCATAATTCATTCCTCCTTGAATTGTTTCATCTGAATCAGAATATTGTTTATTTACTATATAATCTAAATAAAACTAGTTTGCCACTTTTACCATACTGTGTCTGACAACATTGTCACGGTATGTGTATCCTTTCTGGAATTCTTCTGCTATGATGTTTTCTCCGAATTCTTCATCTTCCACATGCATAACCGCGTTGTGCAGATCCGGATTGAATTCCTGCCCCACTGCTTCAATCGGCTTTACTCCCACGCCTTCAAGCATCGTCATAAGCTGTTTGTAAATCTTTTCCATCCCGTCAATGAAAGGATTGGATTTTTCTTCTTCCGGCACAGCTTTCAGGCCGCGTTCAAAATTATCTACGATCGGAAGGATTTTTTCGATAATGTCTTTTGCACCGATTTCATACATCTGGGATTTTTCCCGGTCAGTACGTTTCCGGTAATTATCGAACTCAGCCATCTGGCGTGTCAGCCGGTCGGTCAGCTCTTCGATTTTTTCATCCTTCTTATCCTTTTTATTCTTCCTGCCTCCCGCTTTAGCCTCAGTGTCTTCTGACGTATCTGTTTCATCTCCTCCGTCCTGTGAACATTCTTCCGCAGCCGTTTCTGAAGTTTCTTCATCCGACCCGCCCGTTTCAGCGGAAGCATTTTCAGCGGTTTCTTCGGTCTGTCCTTCTGTCTGCTGTGCGGCTTTTGCCTTAGCTTCCTTGACAGCCTCTCTCACCCTGTCTTCTTTTCCCATGCTTTTCTTCATGCTTTCCTCCACTAATTATTCACCATCCTGTTCCACAAAATCCTCATCTTCTCTATCAGATGTGCGTTTTCCTGAATATATTTCATCCAGTTCACTCTGTAATGTCTTCAGCGTTTTCATAACATGTTTATAATCCATCCGCTTCGGACCGATAATGCCTATCGTCCCTTTCATGCCTTCGCCGAGCTCATAGGTTGCTGTTACCACACTGCAGTCCTTCATTGTTTTCACCGGAGCTTCTTCCCCGATGTAAACTTGGATTCCGTGGCTTTCTTCACTTGAAAGCGTTTCTGTCACCAGATCGACGAGCTGCTGTTTTTCTTCAAAGGCACTGATAATCTCCTGGGCGCTCTGCTTATCACTCAGCTCCGGATAACGGAAAATATTCGTTGCTCCGCTTGTGTAGATTTCCATGTCGTCATCTACCTGAATGATATCAGCCACTGCATCAAGCACATCGCTGATCACGCGGCTGTGGATTCCGGCCTGTTCCTTCATCCTTGCTATCAGCCCTAGGTTGATTTCTTCTATCGATAATCCGTTCAGTGTTGTATTCAGAAGCATATTCAGCTTCAGCAGCGTTTCATTGCTCAGCACCTCACCGACTTCAATAATCTTGTTTTTAATCATATTGCCGCTCATCACGATTACCGCAACAATCTGTTCTTCATCAACCTGTGAAAGCTGTATGAACTTCAATGTGTTTTTCCGGTGTACCGGCGCCGACACAAGCGTTGCGTAATTCGTATTAGCCGCCAGAACCTTAGCTGCCTGCTTCAGGACCTTATCAACCTTGTCGGTCTTCTCAAGCATGACGCTTTTCAGTTCTTCCAGTTCCTGTTCCTTATCCTGCATCAGCATATCCACATATAAGCGGTAGCCTTTATCGGAAGGAATACGTCCGGCAGATGTGTGAGGTTGGAAAATATATCCCATGTCTTCAAGATCTGCCATCTCATTGCGGATCGTTGCAGAACTCAGGTTCAGGTCCGTCGACTTGGAAAGCGTCCTTGAACCGACCGGCTCTCCGGTTTCCAGATAATTCTGGATGATCGCCCGCAAAATTTTAAGTTGTCGTTCTGTAAGATTAATTTCCGCCGCCATGGTCCCTCCTTTCCTGAATCCGTATGCAAATCCAAATTGTTCATCTAAGACAAAAAGTCAACGATCTTAATATCTTATCCTTTTGAACTATTAGCACTCTTTTGTTTTGAGTGCTAACATCTTTCATGTATTAAGATAGCACCTCACTTTCTTTTTGTCAACACTGTTTATATATTTTTTACCTTTTTTAAAATAACGTTAGATTCATTGATTCCTGACCTGAAAAGTCGTAATATATCTGATAGAAGGGGGTGATTACCATGAATGAATCAAAGATGAATAAATACTGGGAACTTTACTTTACCTTTTTAAAAATAGGAGGACTTACCTTCGGGGGCGGCATGGCAATGCTTCCGATGCTGAAGAGGGAAGTAGTGGAGAATAAAGGCTGGTCTACCGAAGAGGAGCTGCTTGACATTTACGCGATCGGACAGTGTACCCCCGGCGTCATAGCAGTTAACACTTCCACTTATATCGGATACCAGCAGGGAGGGATCATGGGTTCTGCTGCAGGAACCCTTGGCATGATTACGCCTTCCCTGATTATCATTACACTGATTGCAACTGTGCTGAAACAGTTTATGGATTATCCGGCAGTACTTCACGCACTGTCAGGTATCCGTGTGGTTGTCTGTGCATTGATGTTTAACACGGTGCTGTCTATGGCAAAAGCGGGAATCAAAGACCTTCTGGGCACATTTCTGTTTCTCGCCGGATTCCTGCTTGCCACATTCTCTCCTGTCCCTACTGTCATCCTCGTTTTATGTGCGGCAGTGACCGGAATTCTCACCACAGTCCGAAAGGAGAAAAAAGCTTCATGATTTACCTGATATTATTCTATGAATTTTTTAAAGTCGGGCTGTTTTCCATCGGGGGAGGCATGGCAACTGTCCCGTTTTTGATGGAACTTGCGGACAAATATCCCTGGTTTACCAAACAAGAGCTTGCCAACATGATTGCCATCAGCGAGAGTACGCCCGGTCCTATCGGAATCAACATGGCAACCTATGCAGGCTATCAGGCTGCCGGAATCCCCGGTGCACTGACGGCCACGTTAAGTCTTGTTTTTCCCACAATGGTTATTATTATCCTTGTGGCAAAATTTATGTCTGACTTCAGCGAAAATAAATATGTCCGTGCTGCATTTTACGGTATCCGCCCGATGATTGCGGCCCTGATAGGATATGCAGTGTGGCAGATTGCGGTGATATCTTTTGCAGATACAACATCAGGAAAAGCCATATTACGTTTTCCTTCTATATTAATCTGTGCCGCAGTGTTTGCTCTCCTTCAGATAAAGCAATTGAAAAAGCTCCACCCCATCATATGGATAGCCTGCGGAGCTGTGCTTGGTATTCTTTTTCAATTATAAATCCGCCGAGCTGCATCAGATAAAATGCCCGAATACATAATTACTGATGTCAATCCCCCGTTTTGTCAGGCGGACAAAATCTCCGTCCGCCTCAATCAGTCTTTGCTGCAAGAGCTTTTGCAGTTCCAATCCGTATACTTCTTCCATAGTTTTCCCGAATGATTTATTAAATGCACTCCTTCGAACCCCTTCTGTCAAACGTAATCCCAGAAACATGAATTCCGCCATTTCATCCTTCAAAGAAAGTATTTCAAGGTCTTCCCTGATCAGACTTCCCTGACGTACACTTTCTATATATTCATGGTAGTTTTCTGTGTTATGAAATCTCTGTTTCTGCAAAAACGAGGCTGCCCCCAGACCCAGGCCCAGATATTGAGTTCTTCTCCAATAACCGATATTATGCCGGCATTCAAATCCTTCTTTTGCATAATTAGATATTTCATAGCGCCTATAGCCGTATTTTCTCAGGATTTCCTCTGTTTCTTCATATATAAGGCGTTCCGTATCCTCATCCGGGAGAGGCGGAAAGTACCCTGCCAAGTCCGGCTGCCGCTCTTTTTTCTGTGCAGAGTCATCTTCCTGACCATAACGCTCATAGAACGGTGTTCCCTCTTCTATTATAAGGCTGTATGCCGACAGATGTTCCGGATTCAGTTCTGCTACGGTACAAAGTGTTTTTCTCCAGCTTTCCAAGGTCTGTCCGGGAATCGCAGATATCAGATCAATATTTACATTCTCAAAACCTGCCTTCCTTATCTTTTCCCAGGTGTCCAAAAACTGTGAATAATCATGGATTCTTCCAAGCATCTTCAGTTCATCGTCGTCTGCCGACTGTAATCCTATGCTGACACGGTTGATTCCCGCACATTTCCACGACTCAAGCTTCTCTGTACTGACTGTGCCAGGATTCGCCTCAATCGTAATCTCTGCATTTTCTTCAATCTTAAAATTCTCCCTCAGTGCCTGAAAAATGTCTTCTATCTGCCGTGACGTTAAAATGGACGGAGTCCCTCCGCCCATAAAAACTGTATTTACACTATTATTTTGAAATCTGCCGCCGAACAGCCGGATTTCCCGGCACAGCGCATCCACATATTCCTGCCTCATTTTCTTATCGGACGGCCCTGACAAAAAATCACAATATGCACATTTTCTGACACAGAAGGGAATATGAAGATACAACTCTAACTTTTCTTTCATATCAAACTACCCTCTAAACTCAATATTCCGCCGAATTTCTGAAATCTACCTGCTTTTTCAATTGTCATCCAGCTTCAGCACACTCATAAATGCTTTCTGCGGTATTTCTACGTTGCCGATCTGACGCATCCGCTTCTTTCCTTCTTTTTGCTTTTCTAGCAGCTTTTTCTTACGTGAAATATCACCGCCGTAGCATTTCGCCAGAACGTCCTTACGCATCGCTTTTACTGTTTCTCTTGCAATAATCTTACTTCCGATCGCCGCCTGAATCGGAATTTCAAACAGATGCCTCGGAATTTCTTCTTTCAGTTTTTCACACATCTTCCTTCCCCGCTCATAGGCTGTCGAGCTGTGTACGATAAATGACAGTGCATCGACTTCTTCCCTGTTGATCAGGATGTCCAGCTTGACAAGATCTGACTGTTCATAGCCAAGCATCTCATAATCAAAGGATGCATACCCCCTGGAACGGGATTTCAACGCATCGAAGAAATCATAAATAATCTCGTTAAGCGGCAGATGATAATGAAGAACGGCACGTTTTTCTTCAATATATTCCATTCCCTGGTACATACCGCGGCGTTCCTGACACAAGTCCATGATCGCACCGATAAATTCCGAAGTCACCATGATCTCGGCCTTTACAATCGGCTCTTCCATATAGTCAATCTCGGCCGGATCGGGCAGATTTGTCGGGTTGGTAAGGTCGATCACTTCACCGTCCGTCTTGTGGACTTTATAAATTACACTCGGGGCTGTTGTCACCAGATCAAGATTGTATTCCCTTTCCAGCCTTTCCTGGACGATTTCCAGATGGAGAAGTCCGAGGAAACCACAGCGGAAACCAAATCCAAGTGCAACAGATGTCTCCGGCTCAAACTGAAGTGCCGCATCATTTAATTGCAGCTTTTCCAACGCATCCCGCAGATCCGGATATTTTGCCCCATCTGCCGGGTACATACCGCAATAAACCATCGGATTTACTTTTTTATATCCCGGAAGCGGCTCGGCGCATGGATTCAGTGCATTGGTGATAGTATCTCCCACGCGGGTGTCTTTTACATTTTTCAGACTTGCCGTCAGATAACCAACCATTCCGGCACTCAGTTCTTCACACGGGATGAACTGCCCGGCACCAAAATATCCGACTTCCACGACTTCTGCCTTTGCCCCGGTAGCCATCATTAGAATCGGAGTCCCTTTCCGCACTCTTCCTTCCTTGATTCGGCAGAATACGATAACTCCGCGGTAGGAATCATAGACAGAATCGAAAATCAATGCCTGCAGAGGCGCTTCCGGATCACCGTCCGGACCCGGTATCTGTTTTACGATCTGCTCCAGCACATCCTCAACATTAAGCCCTGTTTTTGCCGAAATCAGCGGAGCATCCTCCGTATCCAGTCCGATAATATCTTCGATTTCCTCTTTCACACGTTCCGGCTCGGCACTTGGCAGATCGATCTTATTAATGACCGGCAGAATATCAAGGTCATGATCCAGTGCAAGATAAACATTGGCCAGTGTCTGCGCTTCCACACCCTGTGCCGCATCCACAACCAGTATCGCGCCGTCGCAGGCCGCCAGACTTCGGGACACTTCATAGTTAAAATCCACATGCCCCGGCGTGTCGATCAGGTTGAAAATATATTCTTCGCCGTCCTTTGCTTTATAGACGGTGCGGACAGCCTGCGCCTTAATCGTAATTCCACGCTCACGCTCCAGATCCATATTGTCAAGGACCTGCGCCTGCATCTCTCTGCTTGTCAGCAACCCGGTCATTTCGATAATCCGGTCCGCCAGAGTTGATTTTCCATGGTCAATATGTGCGATGATACAAAAATTTCGTATTTTACTCTGATCTATTCCAGCCACGTTATTCCCTCCATTTATCTGTTTGGTCTGCTTTTGTCTGTTCTCATCTTTTGCTGCCTGCCGGACGACTGTCCGCCTGCTGATCCCAACGGCAGCCAGATGTTTTTTTCATTTTTGTTTATATATGTTATCTGCTTTGATTAATCTGATTTACGATAAAAAGTTCCACTGCCAGCTTATCGGAAAGCATCCCGGTTTTCACCCTCTGTTCAATATCCGCGCTTTCTTCCAGAATTCTCCGCAGCTTCTGAGCCTGAAACCACTTTGCCTGAGACATACATTTCCCGGCTGTAAAAGGGTGAATACCTGTACGGGAGACAATGTCATTCTTCCCATATCCGCGGCTTGCAAGTTCCTTTACCTGATACAGGCTTCGGTACTGCTTTGTCAGCATAAAAAGAATACGCATCGGAGGTTCTTTCATCGCAAGCAGTTCCCCGTACAGCTCCATTGCTTTGTCCTGCTGCTTTAATGCGACTGCGTCAATCAATTCAAAAATGCGGTTTTCCGGCTGTGTTACACAGACCGCATCCACATCTTGTGCCGTAATGACATCTCGATCAAGCGTATAACAGAAAAGCTTCTCCAGCTCATTCGATATATTCTGCATGTTAGTTCCGGTTTTGTTCAGGATATATAATATCGTCTGTTCTGAAATTTTTTTCTTTTCTTTTTTTACGCAGGAGGCAATCCACTTCTGCAAAATGGCTTCTTTCTGAATCTTTAATTCAGAAACTCTTCCCTTTGCCTGGACGGCTTTGTAAAGCTTTCCCCTCTTATCTATTTCCTTTTCAACAAACAGCATGCTTGTCGTGTCCGGTATCTCCTTGAGATATTCTGCAAGCTCAGCACCACCGCTTTTAAACAACCCGCTGTTTTCAATCAAGATAAGCCTTCGTTCTGCAAAAAAGGGCATGGTATCAGCCAGTGCGGTTACTTCTCTGATATCAATCTCCTTTCCTTCAAAAACAGCATAATTCATGCCGTCATCCTCAGGAAGAATCGCCCTGCAAAGCCGCTCTTTATATTGTTTTATCAGATAATCTTCCTCTCCGAAAAGAAGATAGACCTGCTTTAACTGTCCTGATTTTAAATCTTCATTCAAATTTTCCATAGCGTTTTTATTATATCGGAAAACGGAGTCTCTATCAATAGTTTTTTGCCGTCCGACCGAATGCTCACCGCTCCGCACTCTGAAGTGACGAATATTTTGCACTTTACAGAATCCAGTCTTTCCAATGTTTCCTCATGAGGATGTCCGTATCTGTTTCCTTTTCCCGCTGAAATAAGTGCGATTTCCGGAGATGCCCACGCAAGAAATGCTTCCGAGGTGGAATTTCTTGAGCCGTGGTGCGCAACTTTCAAGACATCATAATCATCTGCAGAAATGCTATTTTTTACTAATAATTCTTCCCCTTCAGCCTCCACATCTCCGGTAAACAGCATGTCAAACTCTTCATATTGAAGCGACATGACAAGAGAGGCGGCATTCCCCGGTTCTCCATCATAATCTATGGGCGGTCCGAGACATTTCCATTCCATTTTTCCTTCCGATATCTTCTGGTCTTTTTGGATGGTCGCGACACGTGTCCCGTTCTCCGAGGCCAAAACCGACAGCTCCCACAGTTTTTCATCCGGTATTTCCACGGGCGGAACCACCAGAGTTCTGATGCAGATTCCAAGCTTTTGATTTTCCAGCAGTTCACGGATACCGTTTATATGATCCTCATCTCCATGCGTAACAAACACATAATCCAGCGTTTTAACGCCCTGAGATTTCAAAAATGGCTCAAGGCGGTATTTTCCGACATCAGCCTCATCCGTGCTTCCTCCGTCCATCAGATAGTTTTTCCCCTCAGGTCCTCTGATATACAAGCTGTCCCCCTGCCCCACATCAATCATTGTAATCCTTATTTCTCCCTTTTTCCTGTAGCTTAATCCGGTGAATAAACAGAAACAGAGAGGCAGGACACATAATACCGCGGCGAACGTTTTTCGGCTGCATTTGTAAAGTTGTTTTTTCTCTTCCTTCTGTGCATCTGCTTTTTTTCCTGCTGCCAGACCGCATATAAGAAACAGAAAGATATAATATATGATAATCAGTACGACCGTCGGTCGTCCGGTCACAATCCGTCCATACGGCAGTTCCATTGTAAATGCACTTGCTTTCTCGTAAAACATCAGAATATATCTGCAGACCTGCAAAAAAAGGCTGCCCAAAACAGAAACAGGTGCTGAAAATATAATACCTATGATTCCTGAAATAAGAACAAACGGCATCAAAGGAAGGACGAGCAGATTCAATATCATGGAATAGGGTGGTATTTCAAAATACCAGTACAGCAAAAACGGCAGAAGTACTGCCTGGATAGAAGCCCCTGCACATATCCGCGTCGGCAGAATCCGGGATTTTTCCAAAGCCGGACTTATAACAGCCACGGCAAACACAGCACCAAACGACAGCCAGAATCCGGCATCCAGAAGATACAGCGGCTGTATCAAGGCAATCACTGCGGCAGCGACAGACAGACTGGTGGCCATATCATATGTACGTCCGGTTATATCCGCACCAATCCGTATTATAAACATGATAAGTGCACGCACGGCAGAAATACTTCCGCCGGTCATACAGGTATAAAATATCAGGAAAACAATCCCCATTCCTCCGGAAATTCCGAAACCAAATCCCGCTTTACGAAGCATCCGGTAAACACCGATGCCCAGAAATGACATATGAAGCCCGGAAATAGCGAGAATATGCCCTATTCCACTTTTCTGATACAGTTCCTTCATTTCTTCATCCAGGCTGCTTTTATCCCCCAGCAAAACCGCACACATGCCCCCGCCGTATTTTTCTCCGAGAGAGGTTTTGAGCTTTTCTGCACACGTCTGTCTTAATTCTGCCAGTTTTTCCCGGAAAAACCAGCAGGAATCATCCTCCTGCTGTATGTTTTCTGCCCAAATCAGTGCATGAATTCCTTGTTTCTGATAATAGAATTTCCTGTCAAAATTTCCCGGATTCGTTGCATGTTCAAAAAAACTCACCGTTCCTGTTATAAGAATCCGGTTTCCCGTTTTTATCTGTTTGCGCTCCTCATCTGAATTATTCGATTGTTTTTTCTCTGAATCTGCTGAAAAAAAATTTGAATTCTTATTTTGATTTGCATTTTCCTGTTTTACATAAACAAGCAGCTTTGATTCTTTTATGATTTGCTGGTCTGTACGGACCTGATTGTCCGTCAGATAATATACCTGATAATTTTCTGTCTGTTCCCTGCGGCATACCGTACCGGTCACCGTTACCGGGTCATTTTCCCCGGCACATAACTCAAGCGGAGAAGGCCTGCTGTCTTTCGCAAGCCCGAAGCCCCCCGCAAGAATCATCTGTATCACAAGAAAGCAGACCGCAGCCAGGCAAAGCGGCCTTTTTCTCATTCACCCTCCATATTCTCAATCCACGTTGTATCTTTTCTCAATGGTTTTGACAAATCTACGGTATCCATATATTTTACATTTGTTTCACCATTTACCGTAATCTGGACGGTTTCAATCCCATTCACACCTACAAGGGAATTTACCAGCGAATAAATTGTAACTTCCGGTTTTACGTCATATATACTGTTCAGAAATTCTGAATCGAAATTCACATAACATATTCCGTCTCTGCTGGTAACTCCAAGCACAGAGGCTGCCGGATTTAAAGTCGGATAAGAGCCACTCTTCTTAGGCCCGCCCATCAGTTTTTCTACGATCAGCTTTTCCAGCGGCATATTGCTGGTATAGTTTGCTTCCATCTTCTGCTCCACAAGCTTATCGCCTGACGCATTTGCAAAATACAGCGTTAGTGTCGCTGTCTGATAAGAGCTGAGCGATGACCCTGTGTTCTGAACAAAATCGTCCATATTCATCAGTCCGACCTGCTTCCCGTCACTTCCTTTAAGCGATTCCCCGTTAACTGAAAACCAGACACCGGAAATTCCATCTACCCGCAGAATCGACTGGACGATAGCTGCCCGCATGACTTTCTCTTCCAACGACGGAATTTTCAGATATTCTTCGCTGAAATCAATATAAGCGATCGACCGTTCCATCCTGCATTCCTGTACCTTCACCCCTTCCGGAATAGCCGGTACATAATCAATATCTTCTGATGGTTTTGCCAACTCCTCGAGTATCTGTCCCGCCGCCTCCTTCGGTCCTCCTTTTGGAATATCATAAGCAATTTTGACAAGACCCGTTCTGTCCCCGTTCAGACAGTAAATATAATCGTCATCTTCATCCACATTTGTCCGGCTGGAACATGCGGACAAAAACAATGCCGCACACAGGAGGACTGCCAGAAATCGTATGTCTTTTACTCTCTTTTTTCTCACGAACGCACCTCCTGATTAATTGCATAAATCAAAGGAATCCTGACTGTGAATGTCGTCCCCTCACCCGGCGCACTGTATACCTTGACAGAACCTCTGTGCATGATTACGGCATTTCTGGTGATGGCAAGCCCGAGACCCGTCCCTCCGATTTCCCTGGAATGGGATTTGTCCACCCTGTAGAAGCGCTCAAATATATGGTTCTGGTCCTCCTTCGGAATACCCATTCCGGAGTCCATAACTTTAATATAAAAGAACTTGTGATCCGCATTAAGTGATACATGAACCCACCCGTTATCGTAATTATATTTAATTGCATTCTCCACGAGGTTAGAAATAGCAAGCGTAATTTTCACTTCATCAATCTCCGCTGTTACCGGACGGAAGCTTTCCAGAACAATTTCTACATTCTTCTTTTCTGCAATCGGCTTCAAACGCTTCAATATCAACTCCAGAAGCTCGTTGACATTTACCTGCCTGATATTCAGATTCTGAGCAGTCTTGTCCATTTTTACAAGTGTAAGAAGGTCGTTGATGATATCATTTTCCCGATCGATTTCTTTTGCAATATCCTGCATAAATTCCTGATACAGTTCAATCGGAACATTATCCTGCGTCACCAGCGAATCCGCAAGAACCTTCATGGAAGCAAGCGGCGTCTTAAGCTCGTGGGACACGTTTGATACAAATTCTTCTCTGGAATCATCCAGTTGTTTCAGACGTTTCATCACTTTATTAAATGCAGCGGAAATCCTGCTTGTCTCCGCAAAAGTATCCACATGGAGGACTTCACCTGCATATCCCTCTGTAATGCCTTCAATTTCCCTGGCGATTTTTCTCACCGGCCGGACGATCATATCTGCAAGCAGCACGGACAGAGCAAGCAGTACCACCGTGACAACGCCGACGATTGCCCTTCCTTTCGTATAAAAAATGCGGAGACTGTCTTCAATTGTATCTGTAGACACACTCGCCAGCATGACGGCCGTCACCTGTTCATCTCCCGGCTGTGTAATCGGCGATGTAACTTCAATATACCGGTTTTTCTTATCATAATAATTCGTACTGTTTCCTTTCAGGCACTGGACAACACTTGAGGAAACCATCATTTTTCCCTCATCAAGCGCATACGTATCACTGATGACCTCCAATTCACGGTCAACAATCATGACACGTCCGTTATAAATATTTGTTAGCTGCGTCAGCTCTGCGTTGATAACCTCGGATGAACGATCCTCCAGATAATTATAATTGATCAGATGATTACATAGAATCGTACATTGATTCTGGATCTCAGCCGTGCGCAGGGATACCGCCCTCGTCTCATATGCCTTCAAAATCCCCGTGTAGGCAATGAGCGTCGGGACAGTACCCGCACACATGATGAGCACAATAATGCACGCCCTCAGACTTTTTATATGGCCGGCCAGGAAACCAATCCCCTTTTTCTGCTCTTTATCCCTGAAAATAATAACCAACTCCCCACTTTGTGTGTACATAACGAGGTTCACTCGGATTAGCTTCAATCTTTTCCCTCAGTCTTCTGATATGTACATCAACAGTTCTTGCGTCACCCGGGTAATCATACCCCCAGATAAGATTCAGCAGATTCTCCCTGCTGTAAACCTTGTTGGGATTCATTGCCAGAAGCTCCAGGACATCAAATTCCTTCGCTGTCAGGTTTACTTCTTTTTCCCCGATAAATACCCGCCTGCTCTCGCAGTCGATTTTCATATTACCTTTTACAATCATCGTGCTCGGCATCACTTCTTCTTTTTTAGCTGTACGGCGCATAATTGCTTTAATTCGGGCTTTCACTTCCAGAATATTAAACGGCTTCGTAATGTAATCGTCTGCTCCGTATTCCAGTCCGAGAATTTTGTCCATATCCTCACTTTTTGCGGTAAGCATTACCACGGGCATATCCGAGAACTCCCGTATCTGTTGGCATACCTGAAATCCGTCAAGCTTCGGCAGCATCACATCAAGGAGCACCAGGTCATACTCACATCCTCTTGCATATTCCAGTGCTTCTTCCCCATCGTAAGCACAATCCACTTCCATGCCGTCCTGTTCCAGGCTGAACCGGATTCCTTTCACGATTAATTTTTCGTCATCCACTACTAAGATTTTTTTCTTACTCATACGTCTCTTTCCTTAACTCCCAGCACCTACTTCAATGCTGTCTTTTATTTTATTAAAAACCCCTTCCTTTATTCCTTCAACCTTCATCAGATCCTCCACTTTCTCAAATCCCCCATTTGCTTCGCGGTATGCAATAATGCTGTCCGCTCTGGTTTCTCCGATCCCGTTCAATGTCATCAATTCTTCTCTGGAAGCGGTATTAATATTCACTTTTTTCTCTGCAGAGCTTCCTGCTCCATATTCCTGCCCCGACTGTCCCGCCTGCATAACAGGACTGCCGTTCCAGACATCTCCTTCAAGCCCCTGCTCCCGGCTCTCCAGCACTTCACTGTCCGTCGGTATATAAATCTGTTCGCCGTCCGTAAGTATTTTTGCCTGATTGACAATTTCCTCCGCCGCATCCTCACGCATACCGCCGGCACAGAGAACCGCCTCATATACTCTGGCATCTGCCGGCAGCTCATACACCCCTGGTGTCCTTACAGCACCGCAGACATGCACAAAAATTTTCTCCGGAGATTCCCCGCTTTTTTGACCTTCTTCTCTTTCATCCTGTGCTTCTTCCTCGGAATTATCGCCTGATAGACCGTCCTGCGTCTGTCCGGAATCCTCATGTCCGGAAAAATCTTCCTCTTCCGTCAGCAAAACCTGAAGTGAATCCTCTTCCCGCATTTTATCCCGGCTGCCGCATCCCGCACAACAACAAATCAGCAGGATGCCTGCAAGCAGCATTCCTGCATGTATACCCAATTTTATGATATATGCGCCACCGGAATTCATTACTTTAAATTGTATCATATGCGTGTTACGCCATGACTGCCGCAGCCCCTTTGCGTCAGATATAAATATTGTAACGAATTTGCACAAAAATTACAATAGAGATTTAAATCTTTGTTACGTTTTCATTACACTTTCTATTCCCACTGGAAAATGGTAATCCCGATCAGTGCAATCACCAGTCCGCCAACCTTGCGCCAGTCCAGAGGCTGTTTTTCCATACCGAACATTCCAAACAGTTCAATTACATAGGCTACGACAAGCTGGGCTGTCACGATAAGCAGGGCAGCTTTTGCAGGTCCAAGGGCTGACATGCTCTGAATGACAGTCCAGGTAATCCCTGCTCCGATCACGCCGCCAAGGAGCATATATTTCGGCTCTACCTTCATGACTGTCATAAAACTGTCCCTTCCCGTAAACAGCCAGACTGCAATACAGGCAAGAAATGCGCTGAACTGGACCCATGTGTTGGAAACCCATAGTCCTGTCGTCTTGGTCACCTGTGTGTTAAATACTCCCTGAATGCTCATCAGTGCTCCTGAAAGAAGTGCGATTAAAAAACCAGCCATTTATCATACCTCCCACAAGTTTTTACAACTTCAGGAAATAGTATGCTTAAATGACCGGGTTTTATTCGTGAAATCTGAGTAACCATTCATCCGTATTCATTATTGAAAGTATATTTTGCAAATGGCACGGCCTCAACTTTTACCTTATTTTGTAAGTGCACGTTCGAGCTTTTCAATCATTTCATCCACATGCCTTTTTTCAATGATGAGAGGGGGAACAAGGCGTATGACATTTCCCTCCGCTGAAATAATCAAAAGCCCCTCTTCTATGGCATTTTTATTTACTTCCGCAAAAGGTCTGGTGACCACAAGTCCCTGAATCAGTCCTTTACCTCTGTGTTCTGTCACACAGTCCAGTTTCTGCGCCAGTTCTTCAAGGCATTTTGTCAGATAAGGAGCAATCTGATTTACATGTTCAACAATCTTTTCCTTTTCAAAAATATCCAGCACCGTCTTGACCGCCATGCAGGCCAGCGGGTTGCCGCCGTATGTAGAACCGTGGTCGCCCGGTTTTAATGAATACCCGGCAACTCTGTCTGTCAGGGCAAATGCCCCTACAGGGATGCCGTTTCCGATTGCTTTTGCCATTGTCAAAATATCCGGCTGCACGCCATATTCCTGCCATGCGAACATACTTCCGGTCCTGCCCATACCACATTGTACTTCATCGCAGATCATCAGAATATCATTTTCATCACAGATGCTCCGGATACCTTCCATAAATTCCGGCTTCGCCACATTGATGCCGCCTTCACCCTGAAGCGGTTCCAGCATAATCGCACACGTCTTGTCATTAACCTGCGCCTTTACACTTTCCAGGTCATTAAACTGTGCAAATCTGACGCCCGGCAGCAGCGGTTCAAAAGGTTCTCTGTAAGAATCATGGCCGGTCACAGATACAGCCCCTATACTCCTGCCGTGGAAAGAATTTTCCATGGAAATTATTTCAAATCTGCCGCTTCCTTTTGTATATGCATATCTTCTTGCCGCCTTAATCGCGCCTTCGTTTGCTTCCGTACCACTGTTTGTAAAAAAAATTTTATCCATCCCGGAAGCTTTCGCCAGTGCCTGCGCCGCTTCACCGCAATTTATATTGTAATAAAGATTTGATGTGTGGATCAGCCGGTCAACCTGGCCTTTAATTGCCTCATTAAATTCTTCGTTGTGATATCCCAGTCCGGTTACGGCAATGCCCGCCGCAAAATCCAGATACTGTTTTCCGTCTGTATCATACAAATAAACACCTTCTCCGTGGTCCAGAACCACCGGGAAACGATTGTAAATGTGCAGAAGATTTTTTTCTGATTCCTGAATGTTATTCTTCTCCATGATAATACCTGCTTTCCTTCCCGTTTAAAATAGCTGTTCCGATTCCTTTATTTGTAAAGATTTCAAGCAGCAGACAATGAGGGATGCGCCCGTCCAGAATATGTACTCTTGAAACCCCGTTCTCAATTGCATCAATGCAGTTCTGAAGCTTCGGAAGCATACCGCCGCCGATATATCCTTTCTCCATTAATTCCTTCGCCTCATCCACCCAGAGCTCGGAAATCAGCGTCGACGGGTCCTTCGGATCTTTATAAACGCCTTCGATATCCGTCAGAAACGCAAGCTTTTCTGCGTGAACCGCACGGGCAATCGCACATGCCGCATCATCTGCATTAATGTTGTATGTATTAAAATCATCATCCATTCCTATCGGGCACACGATCGGAAGGAAATCTTTTTCCAGCAAATCAAAAAGGATCGATGCATTAACTTCCTTCACTTCCCCAACGAATCCGATGTCTTCGCCGTTGGAATATTTTTTATCTACTTTCAAAAGTGCACCGTCTTTTCCACTGATTCCTATTGCCCGGACTCCCAGCCTTTCCACAAGCTGTACCAGGCTTTTATTTACTTTGCCCAGAACCATCTCGGCAACTTCCATCGTATCCTCATCTGTCACACGGAGTCCGTTAATAAATTTAGGCTCCATTCCGACTTTCCCGACCCATCTGCTGATTTCCTTACCGCCGCCGTGCACAATTATCGGTTTAAAGCCGACAAGCTTCAGCAGTGTAACATCCTGAATCACCTGTTTTTTCAATTCTTCATCAATCATGGCACTTCCGCCGTATTTCACTACAATGACTTTTCTGTTAAAGCGCTGAATATACGGCAATGCCTCTATCAGTACCTGCGCCTTATCCAGATATTGCTGCATCTCATTCATTTCTCTGTCCTCCTAGCTCCTATAATCTGCATTAATGTCGATATATCCATGTGTCAGATCACATCCCCATGCTGCTGCAGATTCTGTACCCTCTTTTATATCAGCAATGACCGTAATTTCCGGCCGGGAAAGGATTTCCGTCGCAGATTCTTCGCTGAAATCAAGGCCAACGCCGTCAGCGATCAACTGGATGCTGCCTGCATCGCTTTCAAAAAACAGATCTACCTTTTCCGGATCAAACTCTGCCCCGGAATACCCCATCGCACAGAGGATTCTTCCCCAGTTTGCATCGTGTCCGGCAATCGCCGCTTTTGTCAGGTTGGAGCATACAATCGATTTTGCCAACGTCTTTGCCTGCATCTTTGTAGAAGCTCCGATAACCTTTGCTTCAAACAAAGCAGTAGCACCCTCTCCGTCCCCCGCCATCTTCTTTGCCAGAGTTTCATTCACATAATGAACCGCCTCTGCAAAAATCTCGTATTCCTGTGTTCCGTACTGAATTTCTTCATTTCCTGCCATACCGTTAGCCAGGAGAAGAACTGTATCATTGGTGGATGTATCTCCATCCACGGAAATCATGTTGTAAGTATCCTCTACGTCCCAGCTTAATACTTTCTGTAAAACTTCTTTGGACACAGCCGCATCGGTCGTCAGGAAAGCAAGCATAGTGCACATATTCGGATGAATCATCCCAGAACCTTTTGCCATACCGCCGACGGTAATGGTTTTCCCGCCGATTTCCACTGTAACTGCGGCCTGCTTATTGCGGGTATCGGTTGTCATGATCGCGTTGGCTGCCATCGTTCCATGCTCAATGTCGATCCCAAGATTATCCGCAAGCATCTCGATTCCTTTTTCCAGTCTGTCCATCGGAAGCTGCATTCCGATTACTCCGGTAGAGCCTACAAGGACGCTTTCACTGTCAATATCCAATACCTCGGAGACTTTTTTCGCCGTCTGTTCACAGTAGGACATCCCTTCCGCACCCGTACATGCATTTGCAATACCTGAATTCACGACAACTGCCTGCGTCTTAAGGCCTTCCGTCACAATTTTGCGGTCCCATTTTACCGGAGCTGCTTTTACCACATTCGTTGTAAACGTTCCCGCCACATTGCAAGGCGTTTCACTGTAAATCATTGCCATATCTGTTCTGTTCTGATATTTGATCCCCGCTGCAGCCGATGCCGCGGAAAATCCTTTTGCTGCTGTCACGCCGCCTTCGATTATCTTCATCTTCTCCTGCCCCTTCCGTCATTGTTCATTAAACGCAGTTATATTTTTTTCATTTAATACAAAATCATAATAATTCAAATCCAGCCGTTCGGTCCATCCAATCGTATTCCAGAATGCGTTTCCTATGTCATTTTTAGTAAATGCGATCAAAGAAACTTTGCTTATGTTTTCTTCCTTCAGCTTTTCCATCGCACGCACGACCATCGCCTTCCCAATACCTTTCCTGCGATAATCTTCGTGCACGCACACATGATACAGACACCCTCTTCTCCCGTCATGCCCGCAGAGGATTCCTCCCACGATTTTTCCATCCTCCTCCGCGACCACACTTGTAGACGGATTTCTTTTAAGGAAGCGTTCCACGCCTTCTCTGGAATCGTCAACACTTCGGATTCCAAAGCCTTTGATTGTCATCCACAGTTCATGTACGCCGTCATAATCATCTATTGTCATCGTCCGTATCATGTTTCACCTCATATTCCTTTCTTGTGCATCTGATTCTGTTATTTTACGGGAACATCGGAACAAACTCCAGCCCTTCCGATTCCTTGAGTCCGAACATCAGGTTCATATTCTGTACAGCCTGCCCGGCTGCGCCTTTTACCAGATTGTCCATCGCACCCATCATGATGATCCGTCCGGTTCTTTCATCTATCTTAAAATTCACATCCACGTAATTGCTGCCTTCCACCCATTTTGTTTCAGGACATACATCCTTTTCAAGGACGCGGACAAATTTTTCATCTGCATAATATTTGTCATAAATCGCTTTAACTTCTTCATATGTAACATCTTTTTTCAGGGACGCATACTCTGTTGCAAGTATACCTCTGTTCATCGGTACAAGATGTGGTGTAAAATTCAGCACGACTTTTTCACCGGCAGCATATCCGAGCTGTTCTTCAATCTCGGGCGTATGTCTGTGCGTAGCCACACCGTAAGCTTTCATATTTTCATTTACTTCGCAGAAAAGATTCTGGACCTTTGCTCCTCTTCCCGCACCTGAGGTTCCGGATTTTGCATCAATGATCAATGTACTCATGTCGATGATCCCTTCCTTCGCCAGCGGATATGCAGTCAGGATGGAACAGGTCGTATAGCATCCCGGGTTTGCCACCAGACGGGCTTTTTTTACATCTTCCCGGTTAATCTCACAAAGCCCGTATACGGCCTCCGGGATAAACTGCGGACTTTTATGTTCAATCCCATACCATTTCTCGTATACTCTGACGTCTTTGATCCTGAAATCCGCACTCAGGTCAATGATTTTAACCTTTGACAAAATATCTTCGTTTACAAGTGAAGCACACAATCCCTGAGGGGTTGCCGTAAAAATCACATCCACCTGATTTGCAAGCTCTTCCATATTATCATCCATACAGACTGCATCAACGATCTGAAACATGTTCTGATATACGGACGCATATTTTTTATCTATGTAACTTCTGGAGCCGTACCACTTGATTTCCGCCTCTTTGTGCATGGACAAAAGACGGACAAGCTCCCCGCCTGCATAGCCGGTCGCTCCGATAATGCCAACTTTAACCATCTGTTCAACTTCCTCCTGTTACAAATTCACATCAATATCCATATACTAGGCTCGAAAAGACCTCGCCAAGTGTTCATAATATACCATGGTCACTAAGCTCGTGGAATACCTCGCTAAGTGTCCAGGCATGTATTCTCACTAGGCTCGAAAAGACCTCGCCAAGTGTTCATAATATACCACATTCTTCCGGAAGTAAAGGGTTTTAATAACAGTTCGCAATAAATGAAACCGTAAACGGATCACCTTACGCAGCCTTCATGACGGAAGCCTCACTATCGTCATTGTGCCTCTGTCATTTTTGCACCTCTGCTGCTGTTTTTTATCCCATTACAGTACCAGTCTTGCAGTATTGCATAATTATACACCGTTAATGTATATTATGCAAGTAAAAACAGGCAAAGAGTTTCGCTCCCTGCCTGCAGTCGTTCATCCGCATCCGGTATCGGCCGTTATCCGCGTACCTGCCCGTTTCCGAAAATAATGTATTTTGTTGTTGTCAGTGCTTCCAGCCCCATAGGACCTCTTGCATGCAGCTTCTGGGTGCTGATTCCGATTTCAGCCCCAAACCCGAATTCAAACCCGTCCGTGAAACGTGTCGATGCATTCACATATACTGCTGCCGCGTCTACTTCATCCTGGAACTTAAGTGCATGCTGATAGTTTTCCGTTATGATAGATTCTGAATGCCCGGTGTTATACCGGTTAATGTGGCTGATTGCCTCTTCCAGTGAGTCTACGATTTTCAGGGAAATAATAGCATCCAGATATTCTGTTCCCCAATCTTCTTCCTTAGCCGGAAGGATCTCTGACATCAGTTTTTGTGCCCGCTCGTCACCCCGGATTTCAACCTGATGCAGCTTTAACCTTTCGACAATGACAGGGACAGCTTTTTCCGCGATTTTGGAATGAACCACCAGAGATTCGCAGGCATTGCAGACACCCATCCTCTGGGTTTTCGCATTTTCAATGATGTCTGCTGCCATTTCGATATCAGCCGTCTCATCCACATAAATATGGCAGTTTCCCGTTCCTGTCTCAATGACCGGTACAGTACTGTTCTCAACGACAGCGGCAATCAGACCTGCCCCTCCGCGCGGAATCAATACATCAATATAATCATGAAGCTTCATCATCTCTGAAGCGGTCTCCCTGCTGGTGTCCTCTACAAAAAGAATGGAATCCTGGGGGAGTTTTTCTTTCCTCAGCCCTTCCCTGATTGCGTGGACAATTGCCATATTGGAATGAACTGCATCACTGCCGCCTCTTAAAATGACCGCATTGCCTGTCTTAAAGCAAAGCCCGAAAGCATCTGCCGTTACATTCGGCCTGGATTCATAAATAATACCTATCACGCCGAGAGGTACTCTTTTTTTACCGATCTGAAGACCGTTCGGACGCACTTTCATTCCCAGGACCTCACCAATCGGGTCATCCAGATCTGCGATCTGCTCCAGCCCCTCTGCCATATCTTCAATTCTCTTAACTGTTAATTTCAGCCTGTCGATCAAAGACTGTTTGATTCCTTTTTCCAGAGCCGCCTTTACATCCTTCTCATTTTCCTGAAGCAAATATTCTTTCTGCCTTATCAGTTCTCCGGCAACAGACCGCAATCCCCGGTTCTTATCTTCCGTCCCTAATTTCGCACATTCCCTTGATGCTTCTTTCGCACATTTTCCAAGTGTTTCCATATAACTTCCCATAGCATCCTCCTTCTTTACGGCTTTTATTAGCCGGTCTGTTCAAACAGCTTTACAGCTCATTTATCCTAAAACTTTTCATTTCTTCGCAGCCTTATTTTTTCCTGCCTGCGGAACTGGGGCCGCTCAGGCGCAAGCTCATTCTTTTCATCTTTCCCATGCTCCTTTGATAGGAACAGGGTTCCCCGTCTCTTACCGGCCATTATGTCATTAATTGCATAAATATTATCCCCGTTCGCAATGACCATATCCGCCCCTGCTTCAGTGACAATTTTTGCGGCCTGTACTTTCGTTGCCATTCCCCCTGTTCCAAAATCACTGGAAGCTCCTTTTGCCATCTGTTCCAGTTTTTCATCAATCTCGGCAACAGTGTGTATAAATCTTGCATTCAGATTTTTCTTCGGATCATCTGTATACAGCCCTTCAATATCCGACATCAGGATTAACAGGTCTGCTCCCACCAGCTCCGCAACATTTGCTGCCAGTGTATCGTTATCACCAAAATTTCCATATGCAAGCTCTTCCATTGAAATAGCATCATTTTCATTTACGATCGGCACGACCTGCATCCTGAGCAGCTCTTCAAAAGTACGTTTTGCATTTTTACGGCACTCTTCGTTTGTGACCGATTCCCTGGTCAAAAGTACCTGTGCCGTAAGCTGGCTGTATTCATTGAACAATTTTTCATAAATCATCATAAGCCTTGCCTGTCCGACCGCCGCACATGCCTGCTTTGCAGCCTCAGTTTCCGGCTTTTTTTCCAGCCCAAGTGCGCTTCTTCCGACTCCTACCGCCCCGGAAGAAACAACGATTACTTCCTTGCCTTTATTCAGCAGATTAATCAGAATACGCACGAATTTCTCCAGCTTCTCAAGATTAATATTCCCTGTCTCGCTGTACGTAATCGTTGTAGTGCCGACTTTAATCACGATTCTTTTCTTATTATCTAAGATTTCTTTTCTGTCTATCATGTCCTGCCACCCTCTAAAGTTCCTATTTTTAAAATCCGGTTTACCCGCCGCACTTGCTGCGGTATGCGAATCAATCAGATAAGCCGATTTCTTCCGTTTTACACAAAATGGTCTGCTTCCGGTTCTGTATATCATTCCTGCTTCTCTTGCTTTTTTCTGCCAAGCCTTACTTCTTCCATCTCTGCTGCCAGCCCATCATCCAGATAGTCGAACAGATAATTCCGTCCGTTCCGGGGATGATTCAGTTTTGTATCTCTTATTTCTTTTATTTCCTGCCGTGCCAGTTCAATTTCCTGCTTCAATTCCGCAGCAGAAAGCAGAGCACACCCCTGTCCGCGTATAATGACCTGCTCTGTACCGTCAGATGTAGCCACGGTGACATTATACTTTCTTCCTATCTCATGAGCTACCTTTTCAATATACTGGTCTGCCGTTTCAGCTTCCTTTGTAAATACGACATAAATATTATGATACCGGAGCACCTCACCTGTAAAGCCCTTTACTTTATATGCATCAAACACGAGAATCAATGTACACTTTCTCATCCCCTGATAATTACTTAAAATGTCCTGAAGCCTGCCTCTTGCCGCATCCAGATTTGTCTCTGCCAGATCTTTTAATTCTTCCCACGCAAATATAATATTATATCCGTCTACTAGCAGATATTCTTTTTTCTTTTCTTTTTTATCTGGCTTACCCGCGTAACTGCTTTCTGTTTCCACTTTTCCGTAAGAGAACTTTTTCCTTGCCTGTTCCCGTTTTCTCATAGAATCGGCCACCATGCGTTCCAGCTCCGCCTCTTCCTCGGCCGAAAGGGAAAGTACCGTCTGTGCCCGTCTGACCGCCATGCTTGGTACTGCAGATTCCGGCTCGGATTCCGGTTCTTTTTGATTCCTGCACACGCTTTCCAGATGCATGTACTGCTCAACCTCGTCCCATTTTACCACAAAACCTGCCCCATGTGCACAAAAAACGGAGCTTGTCGGATTTTCCAGGTCATGCTCAGAGTCATATCCCCTGTTTTCAATCACTTCTTCCGCATTATGACACGGGAAATATCCTTTCAATGTACAGAATAATCTTCCTTTCCCTTTCGTATAGGAAATCATTTCTGTCTGATATCCTCTCATCTTTGCCACCGGGACAACACCGCAAAGAACTGACATTTCTCCTTCCTGTATGGGTGGATCAAACGTACCGTTCATTCGCTGCAGATCGGACATTGCACGTCCGATCGTCTCCGCCGGTACTTCCAGACGGTATTCATAATATGGTTCAAGCAGCACACTTTTTGCCTTTTTTAGTCCCTGACGGACCGCACGGTAAGTGGCCTGGCGGAAATCCCCGCCTTCCGTGTGCTTTAAATGTGCCCGTCCTGCTGCCAGTGTGATTTTCATATCAGTAATCGCAGAACCTGTCAGAACTCCCTTATGTTCTTTTTCTTCCAGGTGAGTCAGAATCAACTGCTGCCAGTTCCTGTCCAACTCATCTTCACTGCAATCTGAGAAAAACTGCAGTCCGCTCCCCGGCTCTGCGGGCTCCATCCAGAGATGTACTTCCGCATAATGGCGCAGCGGCTCATAATGACCTACGCCCTCCACCGGCTCTGCAATAGTTTCTTTATATACAATATTTCCGGTGCCAAATTCAACACGGACACCATAACGCTCCTGAATCAAATATTTCAGCACTTCAATCTGCACCTCGCCCATCAGTTGGACGAGAATCTCACCGGGATTCTCATTCCATACAATGTGCAGAAGCGGCTCTTCTTCTTCAAGCCTGCGCAGATTATTAAGCATCATATGGACATCACAGTCAGGCGGAAGCTGTATCTGATAAGTTAACACCGGCTCCAGCATCGGAAGATCGGATTCCTTTTCCTCTCCAAGCCCCTCACCCGGATAGGTTTTGCTAAGCCCCGTGACTGCACACACAGTACCTGCCTGCGCTTCCTGCACAAGATCATACTTCATTCCCGAATAGATACGGATCTGGTTCACTTTCTCTTCCCAGATTTCCTGCGCCTTTACTGCTTCATCTCCTGCATTTTTCCGATTTGTCAAAAGATCCTTCACTCTAAGCATTCCGCCTGTAACTTTTAAATAGGTAAGTCGATTTCCCTGATCATCCCGTGCAATCTTGTAGACCTTTGCCCCAAATTTCTCCGGATAAGAAGGGCAGCTTGTATAATCGGAAATTCCCTGCATGAATTCTTCCACTCCGGTTAATTTCAGTGCAGAGCCAAAATAACAGGGAAACAATCTGCGCCCGGAAATTAATTTGCATATTTCCTCCTGACTTACGATTCCGTTTTCAAGATACTGCTCCATGACATACTCATCACATACGGCAATATTTTCAAAAGTTTCATCACTTAAGCTCTCCCCTTTACTGACCATATCGACACAATTATCACTTAGTTTCTTTTTCAGTTCAGACATTAAGTCAGCGCTGTTTGTCCCTGCCTGGTCCATTTTATTTACAAATAGAAATACCGGAATCTGATAGCGTGCGAGAAGCCGCCAGAGTGTTTCCGTATGCCCCTGCACACCATCCGCACCGCTGATGATCAGGATCGCATAATCCACAACCTGAAGTGTTCTTTCCATCTCTGCGGAAAAATCGACATGCCCCGGCGTATCCAGCAATGTCAGATTCATGTTTTCCATCGGGAGTACTGCCTGCTTGGAAAAAATTGTAATGCCGCGCTCACGCTCGAGTTCAAAGGTATCCAAAAACGTGTTCTTATTATCAACACGCCCCAGCTTCCGGATGCTCCCGCTCAGATACAGCATTCCCTCCGACAAAGTCGTCTTTCCTGCATCCACATGGGCCAACAGAGCAGCACATATATGTTTTTTGGGGTTTCCTGATATCTTTTCGTCTGTCTGTCCGCCCATAAAAAATCCTCCTTCGTGATTACATAATGAAGCATTATACCACAAAAGGAGGCAATAGTCGAGATATGGTACTCGACCGAAATATGAAATTCATCCGATGGTTTTTTACCATTTCTTCATTTCATTTCTTACGAGCAGCAGCGATAGAATTCCAGCCAGGCCGTCCGCAATCGGTCCTGCCCACAGTACCCCATCAATCCCCATAAAATACGGCAAGATAAGAATCAGAGGGAGCAGCAGGAATACCCGTCTCAGCAGAGAAACAATCACACCTTTTCCTCCTTTTCCGATCGACGGGAAAAACTGTGCACACAATAACTGCAGTCCCACGATAAAGATGCAGAACAAATAAATACGGAAGTATCGCACTGCAAAATCAAAGTAAAGCTCATCACCGCCTCCAAAAATGGAAGTAATCTGGCGCGGGAATATCTGAAAACACAGAAACGCCGAACATGATATACAGAGGATGACACAGGCTACTTTTCTGAATGCCGCTTTGATGCGTTCATAGTTTCCAGCCCCATAATTATATCCAATGATTGGCTGCATACTTTGTGCAATGCCCAGCGCAACGCCGTCAAAAAGTGCACAGACTTTCGTGATGATACCAACACAGGCGAGAGGGATATCCCTGCCATACTGGGAAAGTTCACCATAATATCCTAATACATTATTTAAAACAACGCTGATGATCGTACTGGCAAACTGCATTGCTCCGGAAGCAATACCTATTCTTATAATCTGTAACACACTGTCCCTTTTAAGCAAATAATCTTTGGCTTCCAGTTTCACTGTTTTAAATCTCCTGAAATATAGAAGAATCAGAATAGCAGAAACCAACTGGCCAATCACAGTTGCATAAGCAGCACCTGTCATCCCCATACCAAATCCAAAAATAAGGACCGGATCGAGAATACAGTTCAGAATTGCGCCTGACAGCGTAGAAATCATTGCATACTGCGGACTTCCATCTGCGCGGATTAGCTGGCTTGCCCCGGTGCCAAGCATCGCAAGAGGTGTACCGACTGCAATGATACGGGTATATTCTATCGCATATTCCAGAGTCTGGCCCCGTCCTCCAAATGCAATCAGGATAGGCTTAAGAAAAATGAGCGTGATAATACCTGCCACAATACCTGTCAGCAGCATCAATGTCATGGCGTTTCCTGCCACAGATTTTGCTTTCTTTTCCTGTTTACTTCCAAGAAACAGGCTGAACGCAGACGCACCTCCGATACCAAATGTCATAGCCATTGCTGCAACAACCAGAACAAAGGGAAATGACACATTCGTTGCGGCATTTCCAAGTTCCCCGATGCTGTTCCCGACAAAAATCTGGTCAACAATATTATAAATCGAATTAACCAGGCTGCTGGCAATTGCAGGAATTGAATATCTTACAATAAGCTTTCCGATGCTTTCTGTTTCCAGAGGATTTATCTGCTTAGATACTGCATTATTCTCCAAGATGATCATCCCCCAATTCTTCAATTTCATGATAAATGTTTAATATCATTTGTTCCATTGATTGTTCCGTCACCTGAACATCCTGCGGTGATATGCCGCAATTTAGGATCTGGTAAAAGCTATTGTATATTTATGAATTTGCATTATCACCGGTGTTGCTTTCTCAGTAAGATATAAATGTTTGACACGCTTATCACTTTTATCGGCTTCAACCCTGATGTAACCCAGGCTGAGCAACTTTTTCACATTCTTCGCCAGAGTAGCTTTGTCCACATGCATATGATCTGCCACTTCCTGCGCGGGTGCGCCGGGATGGTCATTCAAATACCATACATAGAACTGCTGCCCCCAACCAATTTCATAAGCAGACAGCTCACGATTATAATACTTCTGCATTAGCCTGTCTAAGATTGAAATACGACGTGCCAGATTAGAAAATTTGTTATCCACTTTGCAGTTCCTCCTTTTCCGCTTTACAGTATCGTCTCAAAATAGTTGCGTTGGCAACCTGTTTGAAATAATACCGCAAAACAGTTGCGTCGGCAACTATTTGTTTCTTTATAAGTAGTTTAGCCGCCTGCAGAACAGACGGCTATGCATAAATGCCAAAAGCCGTCTACTCTTTTCAGAATAAACGGCTTCCTGCACTATATAATTTTCACTTTTCTAATGGACACATTCTTAACTTGTCAGTTCTATTCTCATTTTTCCTCTTGAATCTACTTTTGAGTCAATTATTTAATTTATCAATATCCCATTATTTAAAGCCTCATCTTTGAGGGCTTTATTTTCTGTTAATGCTGGTGTTTAATCAGGCCAAAGGCTTTTGACAATTCCATGACCAGCAAAGGTACAAGAATCAGAACACATCCCTGCAAATATAACGTTCCGGGAAGAATCACAAAGCCAAAAGCTGTACGTACCGGAGTGAACAGAACTAATGCAACCAGGGCAACAGATACCAGAACCGCCTTGTTCAGCTTATGATTGGTAAATACGCCAATTCTGAAAAGCGAGTGTTCTGAACGCATATTGAAAGACTGAACTACCTGCGAAAGCGCCAGCACCATGAATGCCATCGTCTGGCCGCCTGCAGCGGAGCCGGTTCTGGTCTCTCCAAGCCAATATGCAATCAAAGCAAGAACACCGAACATCACACCCTGCAGAATAATACGGATTCCGAGGCCGTGTGCAAAAATCCCTTCATTCTTCGGCTTTGGTTTCTGTTCCATTACATCCGGTTCAACTGCTTCCATTCCAAGTGCAATCGCAGGCAGGCTGTCCGTCACCAGATTGACCCACAAAAGCTGCATGCTGAGCAGCGGGGATTTATGCCAAAGCAGCATGGCCACAAAGACCAGAATTATCTCGCCGATATTGGTACCCAGCAGGAAACCTATGACCTTGCGAATGTTCGCATAAATACCGCGTCCCTCCCGTACAGCTTCCACAATGGTAGCAAAATTGTCATCTGTCAGCGTCATATCTGATGCACCTTTAGCAACATCTGTCCCGGTAATCCCCATCGCACATCCGATGTCTGCCGCTTTGAGTGCCGGTGCGTCATTGACACCGTCACCTGTCATAGAGACAATCTGATCTTTGCGCTGCCATGCCTTTACGATACGGATTTTATTTTCCGGTGAAACACGGGCATAGACGGAAATGTGTTCTACCTGTTCATCCAGCTCACGTTCTGTCATCGCATCAAGCTGACTTCCGGTAATTGCCATATCTCCTTCTTCCAGTATCCCAAGCTCTTTTGCGATTGCAGAAGCTGTGACAACATGGTCTCCTGTAATCATGACCGGCTTAATTCCCGCTTTACGGCAGACAGCGACGGCATCTCTGGCTTCCGGCCGCGGCGGGTCTATCATTCCTACGAGGCCGGCAAAAATCAGTCCGTTTTCCAGATCATCGGATGAAAGTTCTTCCGGCACAGCATCGATTTCTTTACATGCAATAGCAAGTACACGCAATGCATTCCTGCTCATTTCATCGGTTATGCGTCTGGCTGTTTCCATATCGCCGCGCACACAGCGGGAGGCCATGATATCAAACGCTCCCTTAACAATCACGATATTTTTACCGTCCATCCGGTTAACGGTAGTCATCAGTTTCCTGTCGGAATCGAAAGGGATTTCTGCCAGGCGCGGGCAGGTTTCATTCAGTTCTTCCCTGGACATTCCATTTTTATGGGCCGCCAGTACAATGGCAGTCTCCGTCGGATCTCCGATGTGCTGTTCTTCCATATCGTGAAATACCACGGTTCCATCACTGCAAAGTGTTCCCAATCCTAATAATCTTCGGATTTCTTCAGAATTCTTCCCGGTAATGGTTTCAGGCTCAGCCATTCCGTCAGCCCAGGCTTTCACCAGTGTCATACGATTTTGTGTCAATGTACCTGTTTTATCGGAACAAATTACGGAAGCACTGCCTAACGTTTCTACAGCCGGCAGTCTGCGGATAATAGCGTTCTTTTTCACCAGACGCTGCACTCCTATAGAGAGTACTATTGTCACAATAGCAGGAAGTCCTTCCGGTATTGCGGAAACGGCCAGAGATACAGCAGTCATAAAAATTTCGATTGCAGGGATTCCGTTGGCAAGACCCACAATGAAAATAATGGCACAGGCAGCCAAAGCTAATATTCCCAGATACTTACCAAGCTGCGCGAGCTTTAGCTGCAGCGGGGTCTGTCCTTGCTCTTCATTATCCAACAGATCGGCAATTTTCCCCATTTCCGTATCCATTCCGGTGGCGGTAACAACAGCGGCTGCCGTACCATAAGTAATGGAACATCCGGAGAATACCATATTGCTCCTGTCTCCGAGCGGTGCTTTTTCATCCACAATGACTTCAGCATCTTTTTCAGAAGGCACGGATTCACCGGTCAGTGCGGATTCCTCGCTTTTCAGGCTGACGCTGTGTAAAAGTCTGGCATCGGCAGGAACAAAATCGCCGGCCTCCAGCCGGATAATATCACCGGGAACAAGTTCTTCTGAATTAATGACAGATTCTTTACCTCCCCGGATTACTCTGGCATGAGGTGCAGAAAGCCCTTTTAATGCTTCAAGCGCTTTTTCCGCCCTGTTCTCCTGCACCACGCCCATGATGGCATTCAAAATAACGATCATCAAAATCAGGACTGGCTCAAAAAACCCGCCGGAATCGCCTTCAATGCAGGCAATCACAAAAGAGACTGCCGCTGCTGCCAGAAGAATCAGAATCATCACGTCTTTAAACTGGTCAAAGAATCTCTGAAAATTGGTCTTTTTCTTTTTTTCACGCAATTTGTTTTTCCCGTATAGAGAATACTTTTGGGAAATCTGATCAGGATTTAATCCATACGATGAATCAGAATCCAGTTCCTGTATGACTTTTTCGCGTGTTTCGTGATGTGCAATCAAAATAATTCCTCCTTCAAATTGAATGGTTTAAACAGACTCTCGAATGTCGCGGGCCGTACTGCCCGTTTCGCTGCATTTTGAGAACCTGCTGCGTACATCTAATTATATGATAAGTTTACACGCAATTCATCACACCTTCAATAGACAAGCTGATATTATTGTCACAAAATGTAACACATCTGCTTTTTGTCGTATTTTCCGAAGCCTCCTGTCAATAGCACATTTTTCCGAAACTTCTATATAAAAAATCTTTCTGTTTTCTCACTTTAATATAGTAATTTATTCCCTTTTTCACATATCTCATAAATCTCATCGTATTTTTCTTCGATCAGGGGAGTTAGTTTTTTTGTCTGCTTTTCAACTGACCTTTTATATACAAAATATGGAAGAAGCCATCCTATAAAACCTGGTATGGCAAGTATTATACATAAGATCACCTGCGGCGGCTGTGCTGTCACCGCAAATGTGGAGCCGGCCATAAACGCAGTTCCTAAAATTCCTATGATCAGTGCAGATACGGTTGCCTGAGAAGTATTTGATTTTTCCAGCGTCTCAATTTCATTTACGCATGCCTCAAAGTTTCTCTGAAGACGGGTAAGTTCCATTTTATTTACCAGCTTTCTGTTGCGTTTGAGACGCAGGATCACTTTTCTTTGATGATATGGATTTATATTTTCTCCTATGTTCTCATATATCTTACCGTCCGCTTCCCATCCAAAATTCTCATATCCGTCCAGCAAAAAAGAAATTCTGCTCTTATCTGTGCATACTTCTTTATACTCATATACCACAAATTCTTTCCTTCTGCTTCCTGTATCGTCCATTATAATTTTCCTCCATTTCCGCCATCATGCGCACCTGCCGCAGGCAAAGTCACAACAAAGCTGCTGCCTTTTGCTTGTTCACTGAAAACCTGAATATCACCATCCAACAACTCCAATACCCGTTTTACTAATGCCAGTCCAAGTCCGTTTCCTTCTTTTGAATGAGAAGTATCTCCCTGATAAAATTTGTCAAATATATGCTTCATGCTGTCACAGTCCATGCCACATCCCGTATCGGAAACAACCACTTTTATGAATCTGTCATCCGTCGTTTGTTTTACTGTGATGGTCCCTCCCGGCTCTGTAAATTTGATCGCATTGGACAACAGATTGTTCCATACCAGCTCCAAAAGGCTTTCATCCGCTTCAACCATC
Organism: Lachnospiraceae bacterium; assembly: GCA_004556565.1. Lineage (GTDB taxonomy): Bacteria > Bacillota > Clostridia > Lachnospirales > Lachnospiraceae > Schaedlerella. Next base: position 88,816 of record SFGN01000001.1, read on the forward strand.
GCAGCGTCTTCAATTTCTGTCTCCAGTTCAAGTTCCTTTTCCTCCCACGCATCCTCAAACTGAAGAATACATTCGCATAACTGCCTACTTACATCATAAAGCTTTACTTCCGGAGTAATTCTCTGATTTTCCAGCTTATTCAATTTCAAAATATTACTAATCAGGCTTGAAAGCCGCATTGCCGCTCCCTCAATGCTTTCTGCATAGTCTTTTCTCTGTTCTTCCGTGATATGTTCTGCTTTCAACAATTCTGCATAATTCTTGATAATGGCAATGGGGGTTTTCATTTCGTGGGATACATTCGACACAAAATCTGTTTTTAACGTTTCTATACTTCCCAGTTCCTCCACCATCTTATTAAAATCAACGATCATAACATCCAGATAATCCCATTTGTCCTGTGTATGAATAGTAGAAACATACACGGAAAAGTCTCCGTTTGCCACACGGCTGGTAGCTTCTGCCAGTTTATGCATGGGTTCTTCATAAACAGCACGGATTTCCCTTCTGGTAAACAAAGTAAGTACCGCTGCAACCATTCCCCAATATACCATCGGGACAATCGTCTGTATGAACTTATTCCATTCCATATGGTTCACGAGTATGACCAACCCTGTATGGATTCCGGTCATCAAAAGAAGTACCAAAAAGAAAATAGCAAACAGGGACGGCGGGAGTCTGCTCTCTTTTACAGGTCCATAATCCTTATCGTGTCTTTTTTTCATATCAGCACCGCCTTATATCCAAGACCTCTCACAGTCACAATTTTAAATCCGTCACATGCTGATAATTTATCTCTGAGCTTTGTCACATAAACATCAACAGCGCGCAGACTGGTATCACTGTCTACGCCCCAGAATTCATCCATAAGCTGTGCTCTTGAAAATGTCTTTTTCGGGTATGAAAGTAATTTGTAGATAATATTAAATTCTCTGGTAGTAAGGCTGATTTTTTCTGACTTTGACCAGATTTTTTCCGCTGCACTTTTTACTTCATATTACCAGAAGTTCAATAGCGTTTGCATGTAATTTAGCAACAAATTGTTCTTGTAACATTTAAGTTTTGTTTCTGAAATGTTAATTCTTACGAAAATCTTTCATAAATAATCTTTGAATTTCAGTAAGGAACACTCCTCTGAATAATAACACCATTTTCATATTAACAAAAAGCCAATACCCAACTTGTTCTGACTCAAGTTAGCAGGATATTCTATATGATTGTATTTTTATGCATAAATAATGTATATTTTCGCCCGCTGATTATTCTTTCATTTGTCATTTTTCCCAGTTTCAGACCTGTTATTTTAGTAAATAAGCCTTGATTCTATGAACTTTTCTATGCTTTTTTTGTTTTTTTTGAGAAAACTTTCCTTTTTTTATAATTTTCTATTGCATAATTATAAAACCTGTTGTATAGTATATGACAGCTTACAGATGACTTACTTAGGAGGTAATGAAAATGAGTAAAGAAAAGGTAGTTCTGGCATATTCAGGTGGTTTGGATACAACAGCGATTATTCCATGGCTGAAAGAAAATTTTGATTATGAAGTAATCTGCTGCTGCATCGACTGCGGACAGGGAAATGAACTTGACGGTCTTGAAGAAAGAGCAAAGCTGTCCGGCGCTTCCAAATTATATATTGAAAACATTATTGATGAGTTCTGTGATGAATATATCATGCCTTGCGTAAAAGCAGGTGCGATTTATGAGAATAAATATCTGCTTGGTACATCTATGGCACGTCCTGCCATCGCAAAACGTCTTGTAGAGATTGCCCGCAAAGAAGGGGCATCTGCTATCTGCCACGGCGCAACCGGTAAAGGCAATGACCAGATTCGTTTTGAACTGGGCATAAAGGCACTTGCTCCGGATCTGAAAATCATCGCTCCGTGGAGAATGACAGATATCTGGACAATGCAGTCCCGTGAAGATGAGATTGAATACTGCAAACAGCATGGCATTGATCTTCCGTTTGATACAAAACACAGCTACAGCCGTGACCGCAACCTGTGGCATATCAGCCACGAAGGTCTTGAACTTGAAGACCCGGCGAATGAACCGAACTATGATGATCTTCTTGTCCTCGGAGTTACACCGGAGAAAGCTCCGGAGGAAGGCGAATATGTGACAATGACATTCGAGGCAGGTGTTCCGAAGAGCCTGAACGGAAAAGAAATGAAAGTTTCCGAGATCATCACTGAGTTAAACGTACTTGGCGGAAAACATGGTATCGGCATTGTTGACATTGTAGAAAACCGTGTTGTAGGCATGAAATCCCGCGGCGTATATGAGACACCGGGCGGAACAATTCTTATGGCTGCACATGAACAGCTCGAAGAACTTGTCCTTGACCGTGCAACATACGAAGTTAAAAGAGATCTTGGTAATAAATTTGCGCAGATCGTATATGAAGGAAAATGGTTCACACCTCTGCGCGAAGCCATCCAGGCTTTCATTGATGTGACACAGGAATATGTGACCGGTGAAGTGAAATTCAAACTTTACAAAGGAAATATCATCAAAGCCGGAGAGACATCACCATACTCCCTGTATAATGAGTCCCTTGCAAGCTTCACAACAGGAGACCTGTATGACCACCACGATGCAGAAGGATTTATCAACCTGTTCGGACTGCCGCTAAAGGTACGTGCAATGAAGATGCAGGAAGTAAATAACAAATAATCCTTTTATTCAAATGATATATATTTAAAGAATATGAAATTTCTGAAATGCAGGTACATGTCTGATTATGTACCTGCATTTTTCAAAAACACTGTCTGTTTACCGGTTTTCCTGCTTCCGTTTCTTTCCCCGGTTATTCCTGTTTTTCTGTTATTCCTGATTTTTTTCCCGGTTTCCGGCCTCTGTTTCCTATCAAAGTATCTCTTTCATCACCCTGAGTGCATTCCCCGACCATATTTTGTCCAACTGGCGTTCCGTAATCCCCTGAGCTTTCATACAATACCAGAGTTTTTCCATGTCTCTCACATGAAAAACATACTCATTCCCACTGTCTTCCGATGACAGATTTCCAAAAGAAAAGCCGTCAAAATCTGAACCGACAGACACAACGTCTTCTCCTGCTGTCACGATCATATGCAGTGCATGACAGGCAATATCGGCCATCGAAGCCTTCCCGTCTTCCTTTATAAAGAACGGATAGAAATTCAAACCCGCCACACCTCCTTTTTCCGCCAGTGCCTTCAGCATATCATCCGTCAGATTCCGGGGATGACCGCACAGCGGCCTGCAGTTTGAATGAGAAGCGACAACCGGCGTCTTGCTTTCTCGTATACAGTCCCAAAAACCACCGTCTGATAAATGCGATACATCAACAATCATTCCTGATTGATTCATCTGCTTTACAACTTCTATACCAAAATCAGTCAGCCCTTTTCTCATAATATCAGTATTCCTGCTGTTCGGATAACCCAGGCAGTTTTTATAATTCCATGTTAATGTAATCAGACGGACACCTCTTTGATACAATTCAGAAAGACGTTCAATTTCTCCATTCAGTATACCGCCTTCTTCAACCGTAGCAATCGCTGCGATTCTGCCTTTTTTAATACATTCTTCAATATCAGAAAACAGCTTTGCCTGATGGATTTCAAAGTCTGGAATCAAATTCAATTCCTGCTCCAGCCTGGACAGCAGGTGCTGCACTTCCTCCCACGCATAGTCCCAGTCTTTTTTTGTTATTGTTGATTTAACCGGTTTACTGCTTTGTGACCGGACATCCACATAACATGCAAAAAGCTGAACAATTGTTCCTGCATCCTTCAATCCTTTTAAATCAATACATCCGTCATTATCGCGCAGCGTATACCCCGTTCCCTTTTTCATAAGTTCACTGATGGTATCACAATGCATATCAACCAGATTCATCTTCCTATTCCTCACTAAAACTCAAAATTCTTAATAAAAATATAGCACACACCAACTCTGATATGTATATTCTCTCCTGCTTTTTCATATCCTATGACAAAACACCATTGTCCGGCATCAAAGAAAGGAATCTTATGAAACCTGTTATCGGCATCGTAACCTGCGGTTTTATCGAAAACAAACAATTTGTTTCCAATGCTTATATCCAGTCAATCCGGTATTCCGGAGGTATCCCGCTGATTCTTCCGCTCGTCCGCTCCGATCAGATGATCCAGGACTATATCCGGCTGTGCGACGGATTCCTTTTTTGCGGAGGAGGAGACATCACACCGCTTTTATTTGGTCAGGAACCTAAAAACGGAAACGGGAGCACCAACATAACACTTGATATTTTCCAGCTCCGTCTCATGAGAAATATATTAAAAACTGAAAAACCGGTCTTTTGCATATGCCGCGGGATGCAGGTTTTTAATATAGCATGCGGAGGGACAATTTATCAGGATGTTGCTCTGCAGCCGGGAACTTCCCTGAATCATATGCAGCATTCCCGCAGCCGAAGTGATGTAAGCCACAGGATCAAAATCAAAAAAGGAACGATATTATATCAGAACATCGGAAGTTGCCTGTATGTTAACAGCTACCATCATCAGACTCTGGATAAACTTGGAATCGGCCTTATGGTCAGTGCCACTGCCGCCGATGAAACAATAGAGGCAATTGAAATCCCCGGCCATCCATTTGCCCTCGGAGTCCAGTGGCATCCGGAAAGCATGTATCGGACTTCTTCCGAAATGCGTGTCCTGTTTAACAATTTTATATCACATGCAACAAATTAGCGAACGGCTCTTACATGATTTTTTAAAATCAGGACATACTACTGCATGTAACATTTATCAACAAAAGGAGGACTTTGACATGACTGATCTTTCAATATTGGATCTGCAGAATCTGCGCCATTTGATCGGCGGCTATGAAACCACACACTGCAAAATGACGGATTACGCTGCACAAGCACAGGATGCACAGGTTAAAAAACTGTTTCAGGATGCAGCCGACTCTGCAATGAAAAACAAACAGGAACTGATGAAATTCTTATAAGAGGTGAAAAACATGGATGAAAAAACAATGGTTACCGACGCTCTGGTCGGAGTAAATGGTGAATTAAAAATGTTTGGTGACATGATACCACAGACAGAGAATCCACAATTAAAGCAATGTTTAAAGCAAATCCGCAATGAATGCGAAACAGCGCAGGAAAAGCTTTATCAGACAGCCCGGGAAAAACATTACTATGTTCCTGCACAGAAAGCATCCCAGATGGAAATTGACCACGTGAAATCTATTCTCACTCAGCCGAAAATGTTCTGATTATATCCGGGTCTGTCCCGGTTATGTTTCAAAGAAGCAGATATCCTTAAGGGATATCTGCCTCTTTGCATTTTCCTTTAAACTGTATGCGCCACTTTTAATATTCCGGTTTTTATTCCCCAGATTAAATATCCGACACACGGAATAGTAAAAATAGTTTTTCCTTTAAAATTATCTTTTGTCGTGGTGATTCCGTCTGACACATCATTTGCATCCCCTTTTGTCTCAATACCTGTTTTTGTTACCCTAACTGCACGGTGAGTCACCATCATGCCTGAGACCGTCTCGTATGCAATAACATCCCCTGCTTCCACATCTTCATAAGATGCTCTGGTATTGATAATGCAAATACTGCCGGTATGTATCTGTGGTTCCATGGAACCGGATAACACAACATACGGACGTACTCCAAGACACCAGGCAAACATAGCAGCCATCAGACAGATACATATCAAAGTTGATACCAGGTTTAAAAACCTACCAGCTGACCGTATTTTGCACATAAGCATTGTGACTGTACCATTGATAATTTGTCTTTTCATTACAAAATTCTACCTCGGTCCCTTCCGGATTTTCTTTCAGGTTCACTTTAGCATACACCGGATAATACTCCTGTCCGGTATCTCTTCTTTCAAGAATCTGTACCGTGCTGACGTTTCCTTCTACAGATGTAAGTCGGTAACGCATAGTTTTCACTTCCTCGACTGAGTATTCCGTACTAAGTGGGATATCCGTGAATGTATATGTCATCGAACACGTCCCATCCGCTGTTTTACCGGCATCCACATATTCTTTTGTAAACTCATAGGTATGATAAAACGTATACTCTTTTCCGTCAGTCCCTTTTCCCGTAACCCGTATCAGAAAAGTTGGATTTCCATGTTCCCACCATATTACATCATCATGGGAGTCTATGGTTTTAATAACCGTAAGCTCTCCTGTTTTCCTTGTTTCCGTAAAAGTAACGTAAGCATTTCCTGAAGTTATTTTTATATAGTTATTATAATTATCCAGCGTCTCTGAGGCAGAAGATACCGCTGACGCAGGCACAGCCTGATCCTGAGACAGCGTCAAAAGCTGTGACGCATCTGAAAGGATGATCTGGTTTTCTTTACCTCCTCCACTTTCCGAAACAATAATGCTCTGACCGTCATTTTGAATCTTCCCACTGTCATCAATTTCATAAATATAATATGTGCCCGCCGGAATATCTGTAGCCGTTATTTTTCCTGAGCTTTCACCGGCTCTGACCGTTATTGTAAATGTTCGGATGCTTTCTTTTACTATACCTTTTTGCTCTTCCTTGCAGATTGCGTAACGATAATTCCTGTCTTCTTTCAGATTCCATCCTTCCAGTTTCTTTTCTACTGTAATCGAGGAAGCGTCACTACGGTTAAATATCAGACACGGAGATTCCATCTCCACTGTAAGCAGCTTGTCTATATTGGCAGAAGACACATACGTCAGCTTCTGAATATCATTTGACTCAACCTGTATATCTTTTCCCCCGGTCACCGTTTTATAATCGGAATATTTTACCGGGAACGACAAACTATGTCCACTGTCATCATAGCTTCCTTCCGTCATTGTCCCGATATGCCAGTATACTGTATTTGTATTTTTAACATACACTGCCTCTGCTTCCGGACACCCGATGGCAGCCTCATATACATTTTTCGGGACTCCGTATTTTAAATCTTTTTCCGCACTTTCCAGCATTATCCAGGATTTATCGATCTGTGTTTCATCCAATCTGAATTGTTCGGACAGTTTGTCTGTATAAAATGTCTCAAGTCCCATAATATCTATTTTGTATTGTTCATTAAAGCGCTGCTCTATGTTTTGAAGAAGTGCTTCAAATTCACCGGTGTTTCTTGCAAACGCAGCCTGTCCGGAGGAATCTGCTTCATTCAACCTTTTTATTACTGCAGTATCAGCCTGGTTAATGCACACCCCGATTGCATAAAATGTAACACCATCCATAGTATTCAGCTGTGTAATTTGGTCCAGTCCGTTAATCAGTTTATTATCTACATCCGTCTCCTTTCCGGAAAATCCCTGAGGTTTTCCATCAGTAAGAAATATCACAAGCGTGTTTTTCTGCTTATCTTCCTTACTTCTGCTGTTCAAAATCTGAACTGCCTGCTGCAGTGCCCGGGTCCAGTTAGTCCCGCTGTATGTAAATGGATTCTGTATCTGATCCAGTATCCGGTCAAAACTATCCGAATCCGTCAGCCCTATAGATGTCACACCCTCTTTATACAAAATCTGAGGCTGATATGTTTCAGTGCGAAGTTCGGTCATCGAACCGTAAGATGACAGATTTTCCCATGTACCGTTTTCCGGAACATCTCCCCAGAATGGAATATAAGCGATCTTATTATTCTCATTCATTTTTTGTATATCACTTACAAGCTGCTTCATAAATTCCTGTGATCTTGACAGACGGTCATTCATTTCACATTCGGAATCTACCGTGCTTAAATATGTCTTTCCATTAAAAGTTACGATTTTGCTGACATCAACAAAGTTATAATAACCCGCATCCTCATGTTTTATCCCGTTTACATCATAATATACTGTTCCTTTGATTACCCTCCGGCCCTGTGACTTGTAAGCAGAATACTCCTGACTTGTTTTCACCAGACAATAATGATGAAGATCTGTCCTGTATATATTATACAGATTGTTTCCGTGTACAAATGTTCCTTTTGAAAAGCCGGTAAGCGGGTCATCTTCTTTCAACAGATAATAATGATTTTCCAACTGGCACGGAGAATTAAATGTCATTTCCGTATTGACAATAGAGCCGCCCATAAAGCCTCTTCCGTCATAATTCAAATCTGCCGTATAATCACGTCCGTCCGTAACTAAATCAATAAATCTATCTACTTCCTCAAAAGAGTATGAACCTGCCTGTGCTGACACATATCCGACACCCTGATTCTGTGAAACGGCAAGCCCCTCATTCTCCAACTGGATTTTAAACCCATAGTTGGAATCCATTGACCCGGATTTATCGTGTACCAATATGACATTCATATCTTCTGTACCGATGACAGATCCGGAATTTGACTGGTATTGCAAAATAATTCTTGCATCTCCATTTTCTTTATTTGTCCACTCTGCCCTTTTCCGGATTGAAGCAGTCAGGTCATTAATCTCTTCTACTGCCATGGTCTGTATCATTTTTTCTTCCGGGATAATTGCATATCTGTCGATCAGTTCCGCCTGTTCTGCAGAAGCATTCAACGAAACCGATATTAACAAAATCAGGGCCAGGAAAACCGCTGTAATCAGCTTTCCCTGATTTATATATTTTTGTTTCGTCCAATTCAGTTCGTACCTTTTTCTCTCCATTTCATCCCTCCATACTATTCACCGGCTGCCGCAATAAATGCCTCATGTGCATCCGCAAAGCCTTCTGACTGTACGGATTCAAATAATACATCTATTGTGAAATCTTTTAACATGTCCGGAATATTTTCCTGTAATTGAATATGTGTGAACACCGGAGATGTTTTTTCACCTGTTTTCAGGATATTCTGATAGTAAAACCATCCATCCTCCCCTATTTTCCAGTCAGTTGTGTTCATTCCGGAGGATTCACCCATATAATATTCCAGATATTCCTCCGCTCTGCTGTCCGACAGTATGACACGTCCTCTTACGTAACAATCACCCTTGCCCGTATTTTCTGCCTGTGGCTTTTTTACTGTCTTGCTTCCCGGTTCAACGATTTCATACGTCTCATCAATGATAAGTTTATTGTTTCCGACTGAAAAACGATTCTCCTGTCTGTCTCCGTCTGCCAGATATGCACCTGCAGCCGCGGCTATCATTGCCAGCAGTACAAATGACAAAACAGCTATTATCCTCAATGCCATAATAATCCTGTCTGCGCTTCGTCTTCTGTTCAATAGAACTCGGCTCCTTTCTGATATGTTATTACATTCTTTATTTCTATCATTCATTCCGCTGTATCACAGTCATAGATTACCATCCTTTCCGCCGTGCTCCGACGGATACCGGATCTTTTTCCAAAGTATAACGGCTATCGCTGCTCCGGACAGGATCATGATTCCTGCCGGCATTACAATTTCTTTACCGAAATCACCGGTTTGCGGTGTAATCGTGGGGACAGTTTTATTTTCCTCTGTTGTAAACACCCATTTCACACAGCTTTCCAGGTCTGCATACTGGTTATCCATTTCTTCCGGCACAGATATCCGAAATCCCAGATTTCCTGTTGAACCCGGAGGAAGGACACACAGGATCTGACCGGAAGACAGTTCTTCCGCCCGGATATTGCCCTGGTAAACTTTCCTGGATTCCCCTTTAACTGCCACCGTAATTTCCAACATAATTTCATCAAGTAGTGGAGATTCTTCCAATATTTCCGTACAGAAATATAAATCCATGTCTTTCTCTCCGTCATTTTCAAGCACTGCACTGTCACTGTATTCATCCCCCGGCATTAAAACCGGGAAATTGACGAAAAAATCATTCTCATTTGTTATCAGAGAACCGCTTTCACCCTGGTACTCTACTTTCAGAGTCTGTCTTTCAATATTCTGATAAGATGCAATTGTATAATCTCCATTACTCTTACTTTTGACAATCGTCACCGTTCCCCACGGGGAATCCGCAGCAAAGTCAGGTACAAAATTTTTGCTCTGGATGGCATCCACATTTATGGCAAGATGCAGTTCTGCTCCTTCATAATCCTGCGAAAAATTTTCAGGGATTTTCACACCTTTAAATAATTCCACTTCCATATCTTTTTTCAAAGGTTCCTGATAATAAAAATATCCGTCCTCTGCTTTTATCCACTGACTGCTCATCCCAAAGATATACCCTTCTAAACCGGAATCATATTCTGAAGGCTGAATTCCGGCGCGTATATAGCATTCACATCCATTGTTACGGATGCGGGGAATTTTAGAGATCACTTTTCCGGGCATTATCTCCTGATCGTCTTCCCACAAAATCTCGTTTCCGTCAATTTCCTGATACTCTGTAATTTCAATATCGACAATACCTGTCTCAAAACCATTCAGCACTTCCGCCCAGCCTGCCGCATAAACATTTTCCTTCAACACAAACACTGCCAGAAAGCAGGACAGGATAACCGGCATAATCATCCTTCTCAAATCTAGACCCCCTTACATGTCATCAAAATATTCTTCTGAAACCCGGATTAATTCTTGATATCTGTGACTTCATCCTCATCCGCTTCAACCTGAAGAGAAGGTGACTGCATGGACAATATGGACCACACGGCTTCAGGCGCCGTCTTTCCACCATCGATATCCGTCGTCTGGATTCCATAGGCATTCACTGTAATACTCTGTATCTGCCCTTCCAGCCCCTGGTCTTCAATCACATTTGCAAATGTCACACTTCCAAATACGGGCGGCGTAGTATCCCCCACTGCAAGTTCTTTGCACTTATTACTGTTTCCATATACATAAAGATGCGTAATCGTCTTATCTGTCTGATTGCGTTTACCTGTTCCGAGTTCCGTCCAGCCGTCATTCAGCTTATAACTGAATAATTCAATCTCTTTTGCTGCATTTTTACTTCCATCGGCATTAACTGTCACAAGATTCTGATACGGTACGGCTATTTCTGCAAAAATAAACGCCGGATTATCCCCATCATTTTTAATCTGTGGATCTTTTGTTATCTCTTTTCCCGGCGTAAGATTTTCTGCCTCTGCAGGATTCCATCCCGGTTCCTGCAAGTCAAGAGAAATTTTCCCCACTGTAAACGTATTAACTGCCGTATCGGCATCTGTAAAATATGCAGATACCCCACCTGCCGCCACTAAACCAACAATAGCTGCTGCCAAAATAAAAAGTCTGATTCTTTTGAAATTCATAAAATTCTACCTCCAATTTTTTATTCTTTTAAAAAAACTTAGCTATAAGCCTTGCTTCCGATTTGAATATGTATATCTGAAATCATCCATATCAAATCATTTTTAAAACATTTTATATTTACTTTTTGCTGCAAAAAAGCGTAGTTTAAGAAGACTTCGATGATTTTTAGTATCCGAAGACAAAGAAGGCATATTTCAAATTCTCCCTCACAAGACTTGGAGCGAGAGTTATCTCACATCTGATACAAATGCATTTACTTTGGAGTTCATTCGAAAAGGTCCGATGGACCTTTTATAGAACAATTGATAACTCAAAACATTCTGAAAATATTCTCAAGAGATCAGAATGCATCAGTCAATATGATAAGACTGTCAGATACGGTATGAACCGTTAAAACAGAATCTTACTGATTTATTCGTAGAGATATTAATCGTAGAGATAAGAAATAGTTAAATTCAATTCTCGCATAGTGTTAATCAAATGGAAAACTGACTCCCGCCTTGTTACTGATTTGTTACCTGCCTCCTTAGAGCGAGAATCATTTTCCATCTTATACAACTCAGATTTCATAAAGTCCGGCGAACCTTTTATTACATACACAGCAACTATAATACAAAACGTACAAACTCACTGACATCTTTGAAATCCACACTGATCTGACCATTGAAAACAGCAACCGGAACAATGTCCTCAAATTTATAAACCTGCGGACATATATCCTGCTCAAATGCATATACAACAACCTTCCTGCTGTCCGGATCAACAATCCAATATTCCTTCACACCTGCTTCCTGATACTTCGCCAGTTTCAAATAGGAATCTCTCTGCCTGGATTCAACGGATACTACTTCAATTATCATATCCGGAATCCCATGAATGCCATCCTGTTTAAGTTTATTCCTTTCCTTCACGATGCAGATATCCGGCTGCACTATTGTCTGCCCTTCACTGTCCAGCCATACTTTCACCGGAGCCAGGACTGCCATGCTTCCGCTCTTCTGACTGACAAGATAATTCTGAATCTGTCTGTAGATCTCTCCGGCAAACAACTGATGGATGCAGTTGGGCTGTTCCATATTATAAACCTTGCCCTCATACGCCTCTTCTCTGATGCCTGCTTCTTTTCCATAAGTAATACGGGACTCTGCGGCCGACTCATCCCGCTTTTCAAGGAAGACTTTTTCAAGTGCACGAAGCGTATCATATCTCGGAGAACGTGTCACACCGCCAAATACTTTCTGAACTGTTCCGAGCGGCACATCCGAAAGCGTCGCTATCTGCTCGTAAGTATAACCGAGCTGTCTTTTCCTCTCCTTCATTTCCTCAACCGTCATCGAAATCTTCTCTCCCTTCGCTTTTTTTACATTATAGCATCAGATTATCAACTATGCAACCCTTTTTTTATATTAATTTCCATTTATTTTCCATTATTAAAATAAATATGCCTATCAGATCTCATAATTCCATATCCGGATTTTAATATAATTGAAAGAAAATCTGCCATCGGTTCAGACAGACATGTTTTGACATCACCACCCGGAAACCGTATAATATCTTTATTAACATAACATTATGAAGGGGGCAACGGAACGAATATGGGCGGACATGAGAATACTATTCTAAACCAAACGGATAATCCCAATGAAAACAATATTGAGAATCTGAATGCCGCATCTAACAATGTCAACAGCCGGAGTATGCGTCAGTATTATGAACGTCTTTTAAAGGAAGCAGAAGAAGAGGGAAAGCGTCTGGAAGCACAAGACCGGGAATTGAATCTGGAAGAGGATCCGATGGGTATAAACTATGCCCGATGGGCCACCGAAGAGGAAATGAAAGAATCTCTGACAGAAATTCTTTCTGACCAGGAACATATTCTACACTCAGGTGTGCCGCTGTTCTGCCATGAGGGGATTACTTACGTTGACGGCAGTGACAGCCACAGCATGATTATCGGTGCGTCAGGCTCGAAGAAAACCCGTCTGTTTATTCTTCCGAGTATCCTCATGCTTGCCAAAGCAGGCGAATCAATGATTATCACTGACCCTAAAGCAGAATTATATGAACGTACCTCAGGACATTTAAAAGAGAACGGTTATAAGATTTACTGCGTAAATTTCCGCGATGATTCCAGGCAGAACTGCTGGAATCCGCTGGATGCCCCCAGGCAGTTCTTCCGGAACGGAAAATTCGACCTGGCTGTAGGACTTCTGAACGATTTCAGTACCATATCCGTCCCGAAAGACAACCGGGGCGGCGACCCCTTCTGGGATGACTCGGCACGCTCTGCATTTATGGGGATGCTGCTTTTGATCTTCCTTCTTGCGGAAACACCTGAAGAAATCAATATCAGAAGCTTGCTGCGCCTGAGAAACACTTTATTCGAACCGGCGGAATCTGCACCGGCCCAAAAATCAGGAAACAATGAAAGCCGTTTCCGGAAACTGTTCCGCATGATTGACCCGGGAAGCCTTGCAGCTTCTTATCTTTCCGTGCTCGCCACCGCTCCGGAACGTACCCTTGGCTCTATCCTGGCAACATTGGATACTCACCTGATCAAGTTTATCATGCGTCCGGATCTGACGGACATGCTGTGTCATAATGATATAGATTTTCGCAAAATAGGACAAGAAAAAACTGCAATTTTCCTTGTAATGCCGGACGAAAAGGAGACATATCACGGCCTTATCAGCATTTTTGTCCAGCAATGCTATGAATCTTTGATTTTTGAAGCACAGACCCAGCCCGGAAAAACACTTCCAAGAAGAGTGAATTTCCTTCTGGACGAGTTCTCGTCCCTGCCGCCGATCAAGGAATTTCCGGCCATGATTGCCGCCGCCCGAAGCCGCAACATACGTTTTAACATCGTTGTGCAAAGCGAAAAACAGCTCCGTTCCCGTTACCGGGAGGAAGCAGACACGATTAAAGGAAACTGTAACAACTGGATTTTCCTTTACAGCCGGGAGCTCCAGACACTGGAGGAATTAAGCCGCCTGTGCGGAAATCAAAAAAGTGGGAATCCCCTGGTCACGCCTTCGAGGCTGCAGCGTCTGAATAAAGAAAAAGGAGAAGTGTTGATTATCCACGGGAGACAATATCCCTTTCTGTCGCACCTTGACGATATCAGCCTGTATGACCATGATGAATTTCTTTCTCCTTCTTTTGAAGAATGTAAAGAAGCTCCGATACAGATTTTTATGCTCGAAAATATGATGAAAGAGCATACTGAAGAATGGATCACCGCAAAACTTGCACAGAATACGGTAAAACAACTGGAAGCTGAGGAAACAGAACGAAAAATCAAAGAAGAAATACAACTGAAAGAATTAAAACAAAAAGCAAAGGAGAATACGCTTCTTAAAGAAGAGCTTAGTGCCGTAAAACAGCAGATGGATACTCTCTGCCACTTACCTGTGCAAAAAGCCGATATCTCAGAAAATCTGATTCTGGATGCATCCCGTAAATGGTATGAAAATACCTTTTCCGCCTGCAGCCTGCCCGGATTTTCCGAGATATATTCAGCACAGTGTTCTCTTGTAAAACTGCCGGCACCGTCCGGCAAACCTGGAGGAAATCATTCAAAAGCCGATGCCGCACACACCATACAAACAGAAACGTCACAGAGCGGACGTTTTCTCCCTGAAAGCCCGTTCCCGCTGAACTGCCTTTCTCTTACGGCAGAACTCAATGCGGAAAACATGGCAGTTTTCGGTTCTGACAGGGAATTGCTGTCCTGTGCCGCTCACCAGGTTTACCGGCGTGTACTTGCATCCGGACAGTCTGTTCCGATTTTCTTTGATATGAAAAATCTGAAACCGGACTGGAATGCCACGGCAAGATTGTTCAAATCCTTCAACCTTCTTCTGGTTTTACTTGCCCGGCAGCTTTTCGGCGGCGATATGGCCGGACTTCCTGCCATACAAAAAGACCAGAAACTCAATTCTATAAATATTTCCGATATTGCAGAACCGCTTGGAGGCAATGTCAAACGACTCTGGCAGGAATTCAGTGCAAAACCGGAAGGAATGCCGAAATATTTGTTGATTTTAAATCTTATGGAAGATGCATTTTACAAGACTGACGCTGTCTGGCAGGCATGGGATACCGCAAAATATCCAAATGTACGCGTACTTGTGACTACAACGGAAAAAGAACTTCTTACCGCTAACTGCTGCAGATATGTGAATGTAAAGGGAGGTCATGTTTATGCCTCACCAAATATTTTATTTTTTGATGAACAGGACAATGAAGTTAAAATCATACAAAGTCCTGCGCCTACACTCTGCCTGGAGGTAACCACATGCTGTCCATCCTGATTTCAAGTACATTTAATGATATGCAGGCCGAGCGTGATATCATTCACCAGAAGGTCGTCCCCAGACTCCGCAGGGTCGCTGCCGGGTTCGGCGAATCTGTGCGCCTTCTCGACCTTCGATGGGGTGTAAATACAGAATCCATGTCCGAGGAAACGGCTGCACAGAAGGTACTGGATGTCTGTCTGGATGAAATAGACCGCTGTGACGGCTACATGGTCTGTCTCCTTGGACAGAGATACGGCTGGATACCGGATTACAGTAAAGTCACTTCCGTTAAAAACCACCACATCCGGATGGAATCCCCAATCAGTGTCACCGAGCTGGAAATCCAGTATGGGATTCTTCAGAGAAATCAAGGCGAAAAGGCAATCATTTTTTTCAGAGACGAGATAAGAAATCTGCCGGATTCCCTGAAACATCTGTACTGTGATTCTGCCTCCGACCGGCGCCTCCCCCGGCTGAAAGCGGAGCTCGAAACACTGCCGGGATGTACCTGCAGGCACTACAGTCTGTCATGGCGCACAGACGGTGAATTCGACGGGCTGGAAGAATTTGCGGAACGCCTTCTGGCTTCTCTGACCGCCCTTCTTGAAAATATTTACGGGCAGGCGAAGCCGCAGTCCGCCTTTGAGCGAAAAGAACAACTTTTCTTAAGCTATATCAGAGAACAGGCAGATACTTATTTCCCTGTTCCCGGTCTGGAACAGGCATTCAAGGAATTTATAGCCGGGAAAAACCAATTTCTGGTCATCCAGGGCGGAGGAGGTATGGGAAAATCTGCTTTTTCCGCACATATCTGCGCAGAACCTCCGGAAAACATTTCTGTCATCCCCTATTTCTGCGGAATCGGTTCTTCCCATTCCCGCCCGGAAGATTTGCTGATTTATTATATAAACCAGATCTGCCGGCTGACGGGAAATGAACCTGCACCGCCGTCAGCTCCGCTTCAGGAATTAGTGCTTTATTTTACAGAATTATTATATAGCTCCAACCTTCCGGTCTGGTTTGTCGCTGATGGTACAGATCGGCTTTCCTGTTCTCCTGAGGAAATCTTATCCTGGATTCCCGATAGTCTGCCGGAGTATGTACGTATCATCCTAACCACATCTCCAGGTAATAACGCCTGCCGCCAGCTGGGGGAATTCTGGCCTGTACAATCTGTGACCATACCCGAACTGGAACAGCCTGAGGAGTTTGTCACGCGCCTTCTTGGCGCAGGCGGCAAGCAGATTCCCGACGAACTGGTACGTCAGGCAGTAAACACCGGCATGTCCGGCAATTATCTGTATAATACGATGGTTGTCCGTATGCTGATGCTGATCGACCGCCATGACTTTGCAGCTATCAATGAAAAAGGCGGAGGAATCAATGTCATCAATAACTATATCCGTGAAAAGCTGATTCATCTTCCAAACAGTCTGGAATCAATGGGTTTTCTCCTGATGTACGACTGTGGGAAGCAGATTGCGCCCGGAATGGCCGAAAAATTCCTGACCGCCGTTTCCGCTGTCCCCGCCGGACTTCGTTCTCAGGATCTGGAAGCCTTATTTCCGGAATTATGGGATGAAATCAGATTTGAACAGTTTACCGCTTTCCTGGATGAATTTCTTGCAGAAGATGAAAACGGCTGCTACCAGTTTACACGACCGTTTTTAAAATATGCATCTCAGCAGATACTGGACTATCGTTTTATCCCGCGGCTGTCCGATTATCTGGAATCCCTTCCCGATAATGACCCGGTAAAAGTCATCTCCGGACTCAGGATTTTCCTTGCCGAAAAGCGATATGAAGCGGCAATCTCGTTAATCAAAAATCACTTGGACTCAGAAACATTGCAGGAACAGTTTCTTGAGACAATCCTTGATTTTCTCTCTTCCATTTCTGTGATACTTGCAGAAAAGGAAATCCTTGAATGGTTTTTGGAAACGATCATCCCCCGTATGAACAGCACTCCGATGATGGAAGCCGGAATCCGGATTTTAAAATCACTCCCAGGGCAAAAGGAACGAAGGCTTCAGGAAAAGTTGTTGTATTCACTCGGATATTTGTACGAAAAGGATCACGAAGAGCGAAAAGCCTGGGAGACTTACCGCAAATTACTGCCGTTGATTGAAGAGGACGGAAGCTCCGAAGAGCTTGCCTCTCTGGAAATAAAAATCGTAACCAACGCATTTGTGGACGATAAGAGCGGGCACGACCATGTACTTGCCCAGCTTGGCCATGCACTTGAATTTTTTGAAAGCTGTGCCAGCCTTAGTCCTGATGCCCTTACGGCATACCTTCGCGGCCGCTTCTATCAGGAGTTGATAACCCTGCAGGAATACTATTTCATAATAAGCGGTCCAAGCTATACGCTTCATGACTACATGTATCATAAGAATACTTCCGGAAGCCGGATGCCTCTGATCAGCTCTATTCTTTTTATGGGGCTTCATTCAATTAACGGACAGAAAACACCTCCGGAAATTACCGTAAGTCTTCTGAATCTCTGCCGTCTCGGGACAGAAGCGGTCAACGGCCTTCTTGACGGAAGCTGGAAAGGGAACAAAGAAGAATGCCGACAAATCCTGCTGGACTGCTTTTCTGCACTGCTGAGGGCAGACCCGCCTGACTCCCCGCCGGATACAGAACATTTTCCGGATGAAGACCAGAAAAGATTGAAAAAATTCCGGGAGGAACGGCTGCTTTTATTCCGGCAGGCCCGCCTTGAAATCGTATTAAATCTGCGTTCGGGCTATCACATTAACACCATGAAGCAGTTTGCCCGGCTCAATTTCCTGCTTGCAAGAACCGAACCGGAAAATGCTAAAAAAACAGAACTTCTGGAACGGAGCTGCCAGATATGGGAACGTTACTTCAATGTCCGCAGTCTGCCTGATTTTGCAGATGACCTTGAAAAAGCGCTGTTAAATCTTGCCGAACTTTATCTGAAAGATAAACGCTATGACGAATATAAAGATACACTTGACAAATGGGCAGGCGTCAGAATGAGCATTCTTAAGACCAAAATTGATATTTATTTCCCGGAATGTCAGAGATATCCGGATGAAATCCATTGCGAAGAGCTGGAACGACTCCGACGACAGTATGCCCGGATATACGAAGATTTTATTGAACGCCTCTGGCTAAGGGAAGACTATGAAATAAAGAACAATATTGAAAACATCCTCGCCTGTATTCAGTTTTACTGGCATCAGCATGGAACGCACCCGACTGAGGGAATGTATCTCCCTCAGCTGTTCCGTAATGCCGCTGTGATCGTATCACACTTGAGAGAAGAATTTTCAAAGCCTCACTCGGAAGAGGAAATGAAAGGACTGAAACACACTTATAATGAAACGCTGTTCTGCGCCTGCAAAATCTTAATTGTGATGGAAAATATGCTGGATGAGAATTCTGATGATTCCTTTCTTCTGCCGGATAAATATTACAAATCAAGATCGCAGCTTCTGCGCAGATATCTCCGGAAGATTTCTGAAGAGAATGATCGGATCGGACAACTTAAGATTGCATTTCTTCTGGCACAAAGCCTGCTTTTCCATGCACGGTACTGTCCTGCCGAAGCAGAAAAATCTGTGCGTGAAGCACTGGAATTACTGGCTGTATTGGAAAAACGTATTTCAAAACAAGAAATTCTTCCTGCCAACTGGCTTTTCCCTGCTGTAAGCAGAGATACAATTCTTAGTCTGACTGCGCAGGCAGATATAGCCTTAGCAGACATAGAATACAAAAAAGATCACTATTCTAACGCGCTTGAGCTTTATCTGAATACGATGGACATCAGTATGCTTTTATATGGAAGGAAAGAAAATTCTCCTTCCGGAAATGCCTTTCACCGGCAGTCGGCACTGCAGGCCGGAATGTCTGCGCTGAGATGTCTGGAACAGCTTGGTTATTGGGAAGAAATGAAGGAAATAATAAAAAATATAGATATCATACGAAATTTCAAATAATTCCAATATAATCCACCTTTTATACCGTTAGTATAAAAACCGGGCATCTTTTCCATCAACGGAAAATCGATGCCCGGTTTTTTCATCTTATTTTACACAGAAACATTCTTTACTGCCGCGCTTTTTGGCAATTAATAACCTTTTTGCCCTCGGTGGTCCGGCTGTCTCTGTATTAATTTACTGCTTTTCATTGATTATAGACCGGCCATCACCGTAACTGTTACTGCAGTTTACTGATTACTGCTGTACTGCATTCTCTTCCGGTTTCTCTTCCAGAATCTTTTCGATGCTGACAATTTTCACACTCAGCACAAAAATCTCAGTTGCCATTTTGAGTTCTTCCTGTGACGGGAATGACGGTGCAATACGGATATTGCTGTCCTTCGGGTCTTTTCCATACGGGAATGTTGCGCCTGCCGCTGTCATTACAACACCGGCTTCTTTCGCTTTCGCTACAATTTTCTTCGCACATCCTTCCATGGAATCAAAAGAAATAAAATATCCGCCGTACGGTTTCATCCATGAACCAATCCCAAGACCGCCAAGTTCTTTTTCCAGAGTATCCGTAACAGCCTCAAACTTCGGGCGCAGGATGTCGGCATGTTTTTTCATATGGTTTACCATTCCGTGAATATCACCGAAGAAACGGGTATGACGAAGCTGATTTACCTTATCATGTCCAATTGTCTGAATCTTCATCGTATCCAGAATCTCCGCTATATTATTAGGAGAAGATGCAATTGCAGCAATACCGGAACCCGGGAAACTGATTTTAGAAGTTGATGCAAACTTATAGACCATATCCGGATTTCCCGCTTTCTTACATTCCATAAGAATTTCCAGAAGATAATCCTGATGATCTTCATACAAATGATGAATACCGTATGCATTATCCCAGAAAATACGGAAATCTCTGGCTGCAGGCTTCAGGTTTGCAAACCGGCGCACGGTTTTCTCCGAATATGTGATTCCCTGCGGATTGGAGTATTTCGGCACGCACCAGATACCTTTGACTGCTTCATCCTCTGAAACAAGCTTCTCAACCATATCCATATCCGGCCCTTCCGAAGTCATCGGCACATTGATCATTTCAATTCCAAAATGCTCTGTGATTGCAAAATGTCTGTCATATCCGGGAACAGGGCAGAGGAATTTTACTTTGTCCAGCTTTGCCCACGGAGTACTTCCCAGTATTCCATGTGTCATTGCACGTGAAATTGTATCATACATAATATTCAGGCTTGAGTTGCCGAAGATAATAATCTGATCCTTCGGAACTTCCATCATATCTGCAAGAAGCTGTTTGGTTTCCGTAAGTCCGTCAAGTACTCCATAATTCCGGCAGTCAACACCTTTAGAATCTGTCAGATCCACATCACTCATAAGTACGTCCATCATCCCCATGGAAAGATTGAGCTGCTCAACAGACGGCTTACCGCGCGACATATCAAGTTTCAGTCCTTTTGCTTTAATATCCGCAAATTCCTGATCCAATTTCTTTTTCAGTTCAACAAGTTCTTCTCTGCTCATGTCCTTATACGCTGACATTATAAAACCTCCGCTTCTAAACTAATTTTCATCTTATTTACATCTGATTTCTGTCTGTCACTTCCTACAAATCTCACATTCGTTATTGTAAATAAGTTTTGACATTTCGTCAATCCTATCTTGCAAAAAAGTAGAGTTATTTTTCATTTTTTCCGTTTAAATGAACAAAATCCGAATTTTTCATCTCATTTTTATTCATTTTTCCATATCCAAGTCTCTGATATGTACCTGGAGCTTTTCGTGTTATCTTATTTTACTTTCCTAATGCCTCTTAATTAATTATATAGTCTTTCCACACAACACCGTCAATCATCTTTCTACAGATCTAACACCAAAAAGATTTCCTGCGTTTAATCTCCAATAAAGGGCTGTCTATTTCCCGGCATCCACCTTTCCTCTGCATCTGAAGCAACATTTCACCGATGCCTCCCCGCAAAGCAGATACCTTATTGGGAAACAACACAGAATCTTCAGTAAACATCACAATAAAATGCAATTTTACATAACGTATTTGCAATATTTTAAGTAATTCCTCATTCATAAAACCGCACCTCATTTTCTTTCGTTATCAATACATTCTGTGAGAATCATTTCTGCTATATATAAACACCTAAAATAAGAATAAAGCTATCATACTACATGTAATTGACCTGATAATTTTCATTTATCAGGTCAATTACATTTTTGCTTTTTTATATTTTTACAAAAGCATATCTATATTTCAGTTCCTAAAAATATGATTGAATACTTCCATATATCTCTGAAGCATAACGGCCGCCATCCCTCTTGTCACGGTTCCGTTCGGATCCAGCATTTTCACATCAGTGCCGGTTCCCTCTATTATCCCGCACCTGACCATTTCATCCATGGCGTCCCATGCATATGGCCTGACTTCACTTACATCGGAATATTTATTCAGGACAGGCTCTAAAACCACGGCCAGATTACAAATTCCATAGTTTTTATACAAATAATTATACAGCGTCACTGCAAAATCCTGTCTGGTAATCGCATCTCCCACACCGAAATTTTCCGGATTATAACCATTCATGATCTCCTTTTTTTTCACCCAGTTTACAGCATCCGTATAGTATGCACCGTTTGACTGATTCAGATTCAGATTATTGTCAATCGTATTTTTATACTGACGTGCCAGAATCAAAGCCACGTCCTGTCTCTGGAGGTATTCACCGGGCATAAAGTATTCACCGGTGCCAACTCCGGTCATAAGGGCATTATTCTTCATATAACATACCCCATCAAAATACCAGTCTTCTTCACTTACATCCATGTACGGACTCTCTTCCGTTGTTGTCAGATCTTCCGCCGCATACACAACACCACTTCCCTGAAAACAAAGCACAGAAGCCATAAGTATTGCTGCAAGTTTCTTCACTGTTTTTTCATTAAAATCTCCTCCTTCTTTACGAAAAACATTTATTACATATTATATGTCTGAGCAAATCTGCTGATCATGGTAGCAATTTCTGCACGATTGGCATATCCTGCCGGATTAAGGTTCGTTGTATTCTGTCCCATGATCTGCATACCGACTGCCCATTCCACAGCATCTCTTGCATAGGAGTCAACCCGAGATACATCGGTGTAGCCGCTTATATCCGCGGAGGCAGATACGTCAAAGTTTTTAAATTGCGCGAAGCGATAAAGAATTGCATCGTCAAGAATGAGCGAATTATCTTTAGGGCGGCCTAAACTTAAATTAATAATATCTGCTCCCGCATTAATTGCATATTGAATAGCGTTGGCTACGGTTATATCGTCTGCACCACCTTCGCTTCCAAATACTTTAAGTGGTAAGATATTAACATTTAATCCTTGTGTACAATCCACAATCGTACCGGCAACATGTGTGCCATGCCCTCTCAGGTCATTCGGAGTATAATCATTATCAGCAAAATCATACCCATTACCTAATATTCTTCCGCTCAAATAAGGATGCGTCGCATCCACTCCTGTATCGATCACGGCAACAGTAACACTATCGTTCGTACAAGTAGCAACATAATCAGAAAGCACATCCACTTTCATATCGATCGCACCCCAGGAATAATGAATGTACCCATTTGTATCTTGTGAAGAAGATATGCTATATACTGGTTTCATTTCATCTATTATTTCTATAGTGCTCCATGGAGTTACATACTCTACAGTAGGATAGGACTGAAATGTTTCTACAGCATCCTTTGCATCTTGAATGGTTTCGTACTGAATGTAATAAATATCATCATACCGAATTGCATCAACAACTTTATTTGTGTCAAAAGCAATATCTTTTTCCGTTTTTATAATAACAAAGTTTTCAACATTATTCAATGTGTGTTTATCTTTGTTTTTGTCCATTTCAGATACTGCTTGCGCCCCTTCCATAAAGGAATCAAATGTCTGTACTTTTTTGTCATCAAAAAGTCCTTCTTTTGCTACTTGCTCCGAAATATCTGGAACTAATTCTGTTTTCGCGTTTTCTTCTTCAGCCAAAACATGTGCCGCATCTTTTTCTCATATACAAGGCAGCCGAAAGAACACCTGCCACCGGAAGCTTCTTCGGATGCTCGGCAACAAAAAAGAGCTGCTGTTGATCAGCAACTCTTCCTGATTACATTTTTCTTTATTCATTCACTTTGTTCCAGAAATCCACCGGCTCATAATCCTGCAATTTTGCAAGGAATCCTTTTCGCCTCAATTCTTCCTGTATATAATCAAGTACCTTCTCACTTTCTGCGCTCACGGTATGGTAATGATATCCTGAAGTCACATTTTTCAGAAGTGTTGATTTTCCGGAGGCAATCTCCTGCAGATAAATGCGTACATCCATTCTGGAGCGGATATTCATATCCGCCTTTAAAACTCCATAGACCTTATGATATACAAATACATCCTCCATAATCCCGCCTAGGTCAACGACCAGATTCATCTCTTCCTCTGCTTCCTCGTCCGAATGTATCACCTTGAACACGCGGCTGACCGACTTCTTATTCATTACAATGTAACCCTTATGTGTGGAAATAATCTCATGCCCGTTTGCCCGGAGCAGTGCAATATCCTGAACGATAAGCTGCCGGCTTACTTTCAGACGCCCGGCAAGCTCTGTCCCGGAAACCGGCACATCACTTTTTGCAATAATATCTAAAATACAATTTCTTCTTTCTTCTCCGCTCATATAATACCTCAAAAATAAACCCACCTATCCGTATTATATAGTACCCTTTTAGCTTTGTAAAGCGGACTTTCAGAGTTTGCTTCCATCGATTTCATTATAAACTTCCGATTCACCGCCGGACTATTATAACGCATGAAGGTTTTTCAGAGAGATATCAAGAATCGGTGCGGAATGTGTCAGTGCACCACTTGAAATGAAGTCTACGCCCAGATCTGTAAGCTTTGCAATGTTCTCCTTCGTGACATTTCCTGAGATTTCCACTTCTGCCCTTCCGCTAATAATTACCATTGCCTCTTTCATCTCTTCATGAGTCATATTGTCAAGCATGATAATATCCGCACCTGCTTCAACCGCTTCTTTCACCATATCCAGATTTTCAACCTCAATCTCTATCTTGCGGACAAAAGATGCGTATTCTTTTGCCATTCTTACGGCTGCAGTCACACTTCCGGCCGCCCCGATATGATTATCTTTTAAAAGCACTCCGTCTGACAGATTAAATCTATGATTCTTTCCGCCGCCGACTTTGACCGCGTATTTCTCAAAAATACGGTTGTTCGGAGTAGTCTTTCTCGTATCCAGCAGCCTGGTTTTAGAACCTTCCAGTAATTTTGCCACACTGTTTGTATACGTTGCTATACCGCTCATTCTCTGAAGATAATTCAATGCGGTTCTTTCTCCGCAGAGAATCACACGAATATCTCCCCTGACAACTGCAAGCTTCTGACCGACCGTAACCTTGTCTCCGTCCTGTACAAAGAATTCAACTTCTGTGTCACTGTCGAGAAGAGTAAATACTCTCTCAAATACCTGCAGACCGCAGATAATGCCATCCTGCTTACACAGCAGGTCTGCCTCTCCTTGTTTTGCATAAGGCATAACACTGTTCGTTGTCACATCCTCACTTGTAATATCTTCCCTCAAAGCACCCATGATTAATTCATCGACATTTACTTTTAGTGTGATCGGATCATACTGCATTCTTCAATTTCCTCTCTTCCTCTATTATTCTCCATGCTGTTTCGTGGTAATCTTTCTTTATCTTCTCAGTATCACAATACTGTGAAAAATCTACATTGTCAAATAATTCTGTGTCTTCATAGGACTCTTTTAACGGGCTCCTGACATATGCGGCAGCAATGTCTTTTGCCGCCCGTTTTGCAAATACCAGGCTTTCAAGGAGTGAATTGCTTGCAAGACGGTTTTTCCCGTGAACTCCGTTGCATGCTGTCTCGCCCACGGCATACAGACGCTCCATTGATGTCATGCTTTCTTTATTGACTTTGATCCCGCCCATAAAATAATGCTGGGCAGGTACGACCGGAATACATTCCTTTGTCACATCATATCCCTTTTCCAGACAGTGCTGCACAATATTCGGAAAATGAGTTTTCAATTCCTTCTCCGGTATCGTCCGTAAATCTTCCCATACAAATTCCGTATGGTCAATCTCCATCTGTCTGCGGATTGCCTCTGTGAGCAGATCTCTGGGGAGAAGCTCATTCACAAAGCGTCTGCCGTCTTTACCATATAATTTTGCTCCTTCACCTCTGACTGACTCCGAAATCAGGAAGCTTCTTTCTTCTTTATCTTTTGTGTACAGTGTCGTAGGATGAATTTGTATGTAAGAAACGTCCTTCAGCTCAACTCCATGTTTTGCCGCAATTGCGATGGCATCCCCCGTAAGGTGCGGGAAATTTGTTGAAAATGGGAACAATCCGCCGATACCTCCTGTCGCAAGTACCGTATAGTCCGCCTCAACCGTTTCCAGGCTTCCGTCACATTTACGGAGTACAGCACCATAGCATGCATTTTCATCGGAAACGATGTCGACCAGCGTTGTATTTTCAAGTATTGTAACATTTTCAAGGGTTTTTACTGTCCTATATAGTTTTTCCGTAATTTCCTTCCCGGTCAGATCTTCATGGAAAAGAATCCTCTTGTTAGAATGTGCTCCTTCTTTTGTAAATGAAAAACTGCCGTCTTCTTTTTTCTGAAAATCAACACCGCAGGATATCAGATCTTTAATGACATCCTGTGAGGAACGTATCATAATTTCCACCGACTGTTTATCATTTTCGTAATGACCGGCCCGCATCGTGTCTTCAAAATACGGGGCATAATCAGCTTCGTTGCGGAGCATACAAATTCCTCCCTGGGCAAGATAAGAATCACTGCTTTCCACATCTGATTTTGTAATAACCAGAATATGTCTGTCTTTTGGCAGATGCAGAGCACAAAACAATCCGGAGCATCCGCTTCCTACAACTAAAATATCTGTCTTCATGTTTTTGACCTTCTTTTCATGACAGCCCGGCAATAACGGGCAGATACCGGACATCCTCTTCATGAACCGCCCGACCGGACTTTACTAATGATTTTTTACACCGGGACGTATTATAGCACTCTTTTGTACATCTGACAAGACAAATTATACACATTTATGATATTTTATTTACAACTGTCTTGACAGTTGATTTGTCAGGTTATATAATCCAGTCTGACAAATTTATGAGCAGTAACTGTATATAGATTTCCTTTATCGTTATAAATCAGCGGCAACGGTATATGGATTTCTGCATCGTCACAAATCAGCAGTAACTGCACATTAATTTCCATATCATAACAATTCAGCAGCAGCCGTAATTGTAGAGATATCTGATAATTGTAAGGATAATCAAGAAAATGAATTAAAAGAAAGGAATAAAACATGTATACTACAAAAACACTGCAGGATGAAATCACAAAACTGAAAAAAGAACAGGATGTCTGCATCCTCGCCCATGCTTACCAGAGCCAAGATATCTGGGAGGTTGCGGATTACGTAGGCGATTCCTACGGTTTAAGTCTACAGGCGGCAAAAGCGCCCCAGAAAACGATTCTGATGTGCGGTGTCCGTTTTATGGCGGAAACCGTTAAGATTCTTTCCCCTGAAAAAAGAGTGCTGCTTTCCAATCCACTGGCAGGATGTCCGATGGCATCGCAGCTCACGCCGGAAAAGCTGACAAGCCTGAAGGAAAAATACCCGGACTATACAGTTGTGGCATACATAAACACCACCTCAGAATTAAAAACTATCTGCGATGTCTGCGTCACATCTTCTTCTGCGGTAAGGATTATTAAAAATGTGAAGAATAAAAATATACTTTTTGTCCCGGACTGTAATCTTGGAAGCTGGCTGGCAGAACAGATTCCTGAAAAGAATTTTAAGCTTATACCGGGCGGATGCCCCACACACATGCGTATGTCACTCCGTGACGTAGAAAATGCCCGCAGGCTTTACCCGCAGGCACAGCTTCTTGTCCACCCGGAATGCCTGAATGAAGTTGTACAGCAGGCGGACTATGTGGGCAGCACGACCGGCATTATGGATTATGCTAAAAAAAGTGACTGTAAGGAATTCATTATCGGAACGGAAAACAGTATTGTGCAACACCTGCAGTTTGCCTGTCCGGAAAAACGCTTCTATCCGCTGTGCGATCAGTGCATCTGTGCAAATATGAAACGCACGACACTTGCAGACGTTCTTTTCAGCATACAGGGAACCGGCGGAGAAGAAATCAACTTATCCGATGATGTACTTACAGAGGCAAAACGTTGCATCGACACAATGATAACGCTGGGAAATTAAAATTCCGACAAGTAGGCCTGACTCAAAAATGGTCCACCGGACCATTTTTCATATGCTTGGCAACTGCAATACACGCCCGCACCTGTATGCAAACTGGTGCGGGCGCGTATTGCAATGTTCCGGTCACATCAGCGGAGCCAGTACTTTCATCACACATCCCAGAAGCTTCATAGACCATTTTTCATTTTTAATGGTTTCTTTTGTCACTGTCCTGCATTTTTCCATTGCTTTCTGGAAATCCTGCTCAATTTCAGGAATGCAGTCCGTATTATAAAGATAAGCCGCGCATTCAAAATGATGATACAGGCTGCGATAATCCAGATTGATTGTCCCTTTCCTCGTAAAAAATCTGCATTACTCTTTTCTCTTTAACACCGGAAAGATACCTCCCTATTTCTGGATAGCATTGGGATAGATCTTTTCCATCTTTTCATCTCCGTAATGCTCATCCATATATTCTTCCCAGGCTGATTCTGCAGGAATATCTCTTGCCCGTTCATCATATCTTACCAATGCAGCCATAGAAACGATTATATTTGCTGCCAAAAAAATCGTCAGTGCAAGTGTTAATAGTTTACCTGTTTTTTTCAGCAGAAGCTTTACCCATGCGATCACAATGGGATACAGATATTTGATCCATACAACCGCGGCCATTCCCCAGAAAAAGCAGTACAGAAGGTTAATCCTTCCCCCGATATTAAACGGTATCTCACTGTAATCCCAGAATACCTGTCCGAATACCAGCTCTGTAAATACACTGCATGCATATTCATAAGCCCCGCCAAGCATCGTTCCGATCAGAAAAAGATGACTGTCCGGCTTATTTCTGTCTTTGTATAATAATGCAGTAGCACATGCGATTGCCAGTCCCCAGACAACACTGAACGGCCCCCAGACCAGACTGCTCCTGCTCATCCAGATTCCCGCCCTTAAACGGCAGAAAATTGTCTCAACGATATCCCCGAGAAAAGCTCCTATTACAAACAGCCAGATAAACTGTTCCAGCGTAAACCGTTCTTCATCTGTTTTCTGCTGCACCTCCTCATGAACCGGGTATGCCTTCCTTATACGCCTTCTTACATAGCCCGACAGTCCCATACCGGCTTTGACTGTAAGTCTCTGAAGTTTTCCGTTCCACCGGAAAAGTGGAGAAAATTCCTTGCCCCATCCCAAAGCCGTTAATAACGAAATTAAAAGATCCATAACAGCGATCACAGACAGTATGATGAGCAAAATAGTTTTCACAAGCTGCGGCATCAGCTCAAAAAGACCAACTGCAATATCATTGCCGAAGCGGACCGCAAAAAATCCGAGAATTCCCCATATTACAGAATATAGGGGGCAAATATATCCGTCAAAATTCCCTATGTGTCCGGAATAATCCCACCATCGCTCCCCGTTCATCCGTTCCAGCATCTTCCCGGCCACCCATTCAATTGCAGTGGCGATAATCAAAGAGCCAAGGAACAGATACACAGGCTGGTATTTGACCTCCCACAAAATTACTGTAATCAGAACACCTGAAAAACCATAAATAAAGCAAAATGGACTGGACACAAACCCACGGTTCCGAAAGTCTTTATTTTTGACTGTTGCTACGACAGTTTCACCGCACCATCCAAGAAACGAGTATGTAAAAAACAATAATGTCAGTTCTTCGATTGAGTACATCATATTCTCTTCTATTCCTTTATTTCACTTTAGTATTTCCGGATTTTATCTTTTGAAAATATCAGGTACGGTGAATGGTCTTGTTTCCACAGACCGGACACGTCACCTCTATTTTCCCTTTCCCCCGCGGAACACGGATTTTTCTTCCGCAGCTTTTACATTTAAAAATCTTATATTCTTTTCTCTGTTGGAATTTCAGCTTTCTGAATTCAATAAATTCCACGAATTTACGGTTTTCTTCTTCCCTGGCCCACAGATTCCTTGAGAAAGCACGGTAACAGTAATAAATCAGGCCGCAAAGGCTCAGCCAATAAAGTACACCATTATGGATGATTGCGGAAATCACATATAAAATAAGTGACCCCAAAAACAGTGTTTTGTTAAGTTCATCCAGACCGTTACGTCCGCTCATAAACTCCCGTATTTTCCATTTAATTCTGTCTAACATCCGAAAACCTCCTGACTAATCCTCTGTCCCTGTATGTAAAATCCCGGCACTTGATATTTCAAGCTGATGCTTTGTCCGGCGTATATTTTCCAGATCATATTCTGTAACCTTATCCACCCGGAATTTTGCCAGACATTTCTGCAGTTCACTGCAGTCTTTTTTAATCTGCTTCTTTTGGGCCTTGTCAATTTGTTTTCCGGTCTCTTTAAGTGCCCGTTCGGTTCTGGCAAGAAGGCTTCCCGCTTCATTGGTCAGTTCCAGCGCTTCCCGCCGGAGATAATCCTGCCCGGCATATTCCTGTGCATCCTTCATCGCCTGTTCAATTTCCGCATCCGACATTCTGTCATCTGCGGTAATCGTAATTGACTGTGCTTTTCCCGTATCCAGATCCCGCGCGGATACTTTCAGGATTCCATTAGAATCAATGTCAAATGTAACTTCTATCTGAGGCACACCTGCGGGAGCACGCCGGATACCTTTCAGTTTGAATTTTCCGATTGTTTTATTATCTCTTGCCATCGGCCGTTCACCCTGCAGAACGTTGATCTCTACACTGCCCTGATAAGGTGCCGCCGTGGTAAATACTTTTGAATATCGTTTCGGAAGCGTTGAATTCCTGTCGATCAATTTTGTCGCCACACCTCCGACAGTTTCAATTGAAAGACTCATCGGAGTAACGTCCAGCAACAGAATGTCCTGTCCCGTCCCTGTTGCCACCAGTGGATTTCCCTGTAAAGTACTGCCCAGAATTGCAGCCCCCTGGGCTACACATTCGTCCGGATTGATATTCCTGCAAGGTTCTTTTCCTGTCAGCATGCGGACTTTATCCTGAACAGCCGGGATCCTTGTGGAACCTCCCACCAGAAGAACTTTTCCCAGCTCCGAGGCAGCGATTCCTGCATCTGTCAATGCTTGGTTTACCGCCCATTCTGTCCGCTCAATCAGTTCACGCACCAGTTCCTGAAACTGTGCTCTTGTCAGAACCATATCCAAATGAACCGGCTCACCTCTTTCCTGAGTCAGATACGGAAGTATAATCTGTGTACTGTCGGAAGAAGACAATTCTTTTTTCGCCTGTTCAGCCGCTTCCCGTATACGCTGCATGGCTGCAAAATCATGGGACAGGTCAATATGATGCTCCGCTTTAAAATTCTTAACAATCCAGTCTATAACTCTTGCATCAAAATCATCACCGCCCAGATGATTATCTCCGGCAGTCGCAAGAACTTCAATAACTCCTTCCCCGATTTCAATAATTGAAACATCAAATGTGCCTCCGCCCAGGTCATACACCATGACCTTCTGCGGTTCTCCGTGATTCAGTCCATAAGAAAGTGCCGCACTTGTAGGTTCATTGATAATACGCTTTACTGTCAGGCCGGCAATCTTACCGGCATCCTTCGTGGCCTGACGCTGGACATCGTTAAAATATGCGGGTACTGTAATGACAGCCTCAGTCACCGGCTCGCCCAGAAATTCCTCCGCGTCTTTTTTCAGCTGCATCAAAATCATGGCACTTATGGTCTGGGGTTTGTATTCTGTTCCGTCAATACGGATACTCCAGTCTGTACCCATATGCCGTTTTACTGAACTGATCGTACGTTCTGTATTAGTAACCGCCTGCCTTCTGGCTGCTTCTCCCACCAGCCGCTCACCGTTTTTGGTAAATGCAACAACACTCGGTGTAGTACGGCTTCCGGCAGCGGTCACGATGACTGTCGGCTCACCGTTTTCCACGACAGCTGCACAACTGTTAGTAGTTCCCAGATCAATTCCAATTACCTTGCTCATTTTTTACCCTCCGATACTGCTCCGGTACTTCCCGGCATTAATAATACAGCTCCCCCTGACAGTCCTCTTCCCTGATTCTTCCTGATTTTTAATGACCGATATTAACATCTGCAGAACATACAGAAGAACTGCATCATACAAAGGCTGATGCACATCCTGTTCATACTTTCTGCATACTTCTGGAATTCCTTTCCGGCTTCATTATAATCACTGCCGGTCTGCCTCATACTCTTCAGTGCATTCTGATAAACCTGATTCGACGGTTCCATCTGAATCGCTTTTTGAATCTGCTCCAACGCCAGGACATGATTACCCTTGCCGTAATTCGTCAGTGCACTTAAGTAAAACCATCTTGCATTCCTCCGGCCGCTGACAATACTGTTCAATGTCTGTCCGGCATACCCATACTGCCTCATATTGATAAAATCAATCACCTGACGGATATCGTCACTGTCTCCCGGTTCTGCTGAAGGACGCGGCGGCTCGCCGGAACTTCTTCCAAAACCGAACAGATCTTCAAATCCAAATCCTCCGGAATCACCGTATCCTCCCTGTCCATAGCCTCCCTGTCCGTAGCCGTTCTGGCGATTCTGCCCGTAAGGATTGCCATAAGAACCATTGCCCCCATAA
The DNA here is from genome assembly GCA_004556565.1 of Lachnospiraceae bacterium. Lineage (GTDB taxonomy): Bacteria > Bacillota > Clostridia > Lachnospirales > Lachnospiraceae > Schaedlerella. The sequence goes on from SFGN01000001.1 coordinate 121,123, forward strand.
GAATTACCATAGGGATTGCCATTACCGTACGGTCCGCCGTAAGGATTCCTGTAGGAATCCGATCTTCCTCCGGGTCCTTGCTGTTTTTTATATTTTTCCGGATTATTCAGCATATCATATGCTTCATTAATTTCATTCATTTTTTCAGCTGCCTGAGGGTCATCCGGATGTAAATCAGGATGATATTCTTTTGCTTTTTTTCTGTATGCTCTTTTTATTTCGTCTTTATCGGCATCCGGTGAAATGCCAAGTACCTTGTACGGGTCATCAATCATGAGGTGGCTCCTTTCCGGCGATTTTCAAATAATATTGCTGCCACACACCGCCATATAAAATATTCCTGATAAGATGTATGTCCTTGACGATCGGAAGTTTTTCAAACTCTTCCGTCGCTTTTCCAATCGTCATTGTCAAAATCTGTTCCATCTCTTCCGGCTTTTTCTTCATCTTATCCAGCGGGTTATAGTTTTGTTTTTTCTGGTCTTTTTTGTAATCCATCACCGCATCCATAAGGTAAACAAACTTTCCGATTTCATATCCGATCGTCCGCAGAGAGCCACTCCAGAAATCATCCTTATATACAAATAATTCTGACAGCATCCTGCCGGAACAATTGATTGCATCATCAGGAAGTGATGTGACATCTTTTTCAATTCTGTTCAGTTCCCGGATATTGGCGGCGATCGCCATGCACTGTCTGGGATATTTTTCTTTCACCTGAGAGAACTTTTCTTTCAATAGCTTCGCATAACTGTAACTTGCACGGTTATGCTCATCATTCCAGTCATCCAGACATTTATAATAAGACAGGGCAATGGTCATATTTGCAGCGTATTCAGTAAATGGTGTCTCGATGGCTATCCTGCGGCCAAAAGGATGAACGCCGCATCGGAATTCTGTTTCAATTTCCTCCGGTTCATACAGTGCAGAAAGGAATAAAATCAGAAACGCCATGTCGTAGCTCAGGCAGAGCCTCTCAATCTGGCCGAACTCTTTTTTCAGCGATTTACACAGGCCGCAGTATATTCCCTGATATCGTTCTATTTCCTCCTTCGACAGGCTGCTTCTATTGCAGGTAATATATCCAAACATATCCTTCTAATCTGCCTTTCGTGCTTATTAAACAGTTTCCGGAACGGTGTAAAAATCCACACAAAAATGGTCCTCCGGACCATTTTTTCATATACTTGACAACCTTCAGGACCTGCCGCCGGCAGCACCCTCCGGATGCTTTTGTAACCTGAAAAAACTGCCGTGCTCGAAAACAGCGGCAGTTTCCTCTTCCTAAACTGTTTGATTTTAAACAATTATAGTACAAACAGATGAAACGTCAATAGAGTTTATACTCTTTTAATTGACTTTTGATAATTATAATATTTTAAAATAATATGCCGAAAACGGACTCAAAGTAATTTCAAATTTATCTTCTTCAGGAAGAAGTGTCCACTCTTCCTGCCACCGTTCTCCTCCATATATCGTGCGGTCACTGGCAAGAAGTAATTCCAGTTTTTCGGTATCTTCTATCCGGAAAGAATATTCTTCCTGAACAGTATCTGAAAAATTAAACAAAGCTGCAATACGCTCCTTTTTCCCTTTACGCTCAATGGCATAAATACATTTTTCTTCCTGGTGGCAGTCGATCCAGCGAAATCCCTCCCGTTCATAATCCGCCTCATATAATGCAGGATGTTCAAGATACAGGTGATTTAAATCGTTCATAAATCGCTGAAATTCCTGATGTTTCGGATAAACGAGCAGATCCCAGTCCTGCTGCCGTTTTTCATCCCACTCCCTGAGCTGCCCGATTTCATTTCCCATAAAATTCAGTTTTTTGCCCGGATGCGCAAACATATACATATAAAATGCTCTCGCCTGCGGGAATTTGGCATCATACTGTCCGTTCATCTTCTGAAGAATCGTCGCTTTTCCGTGCACCACTTCATCGTGTGACAGAGGAAGCAGAAATTTGGCATCGTAATAGTACATCATAGAAAATGTCAGTTTATGGTAATCCTCCGTCCGTTTTGCCGGCTCCGTCCGGAAATAATTCAGCGTATCGTTCATCCATCCCATGTCCCATTTATAATCAAATCCCATTCCGCCGACGCTTACCGGGTCTGTGATTTTCGGGAAACATGTGGAATCCTCTGCTGCCAGTATAATTCCTGGATGGCGTTCCTTAAGTCCCTGGTTCATATACTTCACAAATTCCACTGCATTATAATTTACTCCCCGCTCCGGACTTCCCTGCCAGTAAATAATCCGGCTAATCGCATCCATGCGGATTCCATCCATATGATACTCGGAAAGCCAGTAATCCGCTGCCGACTGCAGGAAGCTTCGCACTTCGCCACGGGAATGCATAAAATTACAGCTTCCCCATTCGCTGTATCCGACCGCATTATTCGGATATTCATAAAGCGGCGTACCGTCATAATTCTTCAGTCCATAACCGTCCACTGCAAAATGTACCGGCACAAAATCAAGAAGCACCCCTATCTCATTCTGATGGCAGGCATCCACAAATGCTTTCAGCTGATCCGCCGTCCCATACCTGGAAGTAGGGCTGAAAAATCCGGTACTCTGATAGCCCCATGATTCATCGCACGGATATTCATTCAGCGGCATGATTTCCAGATAATTATATCCGTTTTCTTTAAGATACGGAATAAGAATTTCTGCCATTTCCTCATAATTATACCACTCATCAGGTTTCTCCCCCGGTTTACGGAAAGAACCGAAATGCACCTCATAAATATTCAATGGTGCGGTGTAGCATGTATCCTTTTCTTTCATCCAGCTTTCATCGTGGAACTGATACGCGTTCATATCTCTCAGTATAGATGCATTTGCAGGTCGGAGTTCCATCCCATAACCATAAGGGTCACAATGATCAATAAACTGTCCGTCGGCCTGATATATCCTGTACTTATACATTTCTCCGGGTTTTGCACTTTCCACATAACATTCCCAGAACTGCCCGTCGTGTACACGCTTCATCTCCAGTTCTTTCCATCTGCTGAACTCACCGATCAAGGCGACTTTTCTTGCCGCCGGTGCAAAGGTCCGAAATACTGCCCCCGATTCAGTCACATGTGCACCCAGGTATTGATGCGCATCAAATATTTTTCCTGTATAAAATCCGTAAAAATCCATAATTTCCCTCCAAAAAATAATAGACACCCGTCGTTTTTCCTGTATAATAATTTTAAGTAAATTAATCAGCCCTGTCCACCGACAATCTGAAAAAAACGACGGATAACCAACGATTTTATAAAAAAGTGGAATAACTTCTTTCAGAAATTATTTAAACAAGACGGCTGATTTATCAGTACACGGGAGGTTATTATATGGATTTACGAATTGAAAAAAGTGAAAAAGCAATCAGAAATGCTTTTTTGGAACTTCGTTCCAAAAAACCGCTGGAAAAAATCACCGTAAAAGAGCTGTGCGCCCTGTCTATGATTAACAAATCCACTTTTTACTCCCATTATCAGGATATCTTCGACCTCTCTGACACACTGGAAAATGAGGTCATTGAATCCATACTGGATAGTCTTTCCCCTGAACAGCAATATATTCCCGGACATCCGGAAGCTTTTACCCGCGGGCTTTGCTTTGCATTCATGTCGCATTATTCCCTGACCGCCACTCTCTTTTCAGGCAGGGAGCAGAGCCGCCTGACCACCATGCTTGAGAAAGGAATCAAAGAAAGGATTTTTGAAAAGTATCCCGCATACCGGGACGACACTACACAAAATATTGTTCTGTCCTACTGCATACAGGGCGCTTATTACGCTTTCATAAACAACCGTGACACGGACATTGAAACTGTAATTGATGTCATCTGCAACGTCAACAATGCAATCGGGAAGCTGGCGGAATAAGCCTGCCGGTTCTGTTATTTTAGAAATTCTCCACCAGAATCTGGCAGCTCTTCATGGTTTCCAGGGCTGCCTCATGTTTTTCCACAGTGACACCGGCGCAGCAGGAAGCATCCACATAAATCGGGACTTCCGGCATATTTGCCTTTAAAAGAAAAGCATTTGACACTACGCAGATGTCTGTGCACACTCCGATCAGCTCAATTGAATCTATCGGCGATTTTTGGTTTTCCTGCGCCAGTGCCGCTGCCAGTTCCAGGCTTCCGAAAGTCGGCTTGCAATAAACCGGCCAGTTCTTTTCCTTTTGTATTCTGTCCAGCCCGTCAATCAATTCCCAGCCGCATGAGCCTTCTATACAATGCCCCACAGGAAGATACTTTCCCTCCTGTGTGGAAAGATAATCTGCATGATGGGTGTCTTTAGTAAAAATAACTTTTCCGTCAAAATTCTGAACTTTTTCAACCACATTTCCTTCAATCTTCCGTGCCTCCTCGCTGCCGAGCACGCCGGATACAAAATCATTTTGCATATCAATTACAATTAAATATCTGTCTGCCATAAAAACATCTCCTTTCAAAAATATTATACGGCAAAATGTTGTCCGTCAGCAACCTGTAATACAAAGAATTAACACTTGCAGTTTTTCTTTTTCAATGATAGCATAAATGCAGTGATACGCATGCACAGCGGCAATAATATTTCTGCAGCTACAGTATTATCATTACGTCTGCTTTGCAGCCCCGTGTCTGACACTAACACGCAGATATGAGTCTTAAACAGGAGGCCTGTCATGAAATATTTACAACAATTCAGCATTATTTTAATCATATCATTTGTCGGTGAGATTCTGCATCACATTATACCGTTTCCAATTCCGGCAAGCATTTATGGAATCGTGATTCTGTTCCTTCTCCTGGAATTCAACATCCTTCCTCTTTCTTCCGTGAAAGATGCCGGGAAATTTCTGATCGAGATTATGCCGGTCATGTTCATTCCGGCAGCAGTTGAACTGATGGATGTATGGGATGTTATCCGTCCCTCTTTTCTCCCATACATAATCATTACACTGGCATCTACCGTCATTGTAATGGCTGTGTCCGGAAAAGTGACTGAATTTATCGTCCGTAAGAAGAAAGCAGGTGAGAACCATGAATAATTTTTTGACCGAATCTGTGTTTTTCGGACTGGTATTAAGCCTTTCTTCCTATGTCGTCGGAACATGGCTGAAAAAAAGATTTAAGCTGGCTGTCCTGAATCCTCTATTGCTCTCCATCATCATGACAATCCTCGTCCTGCTGATTACGGGAGTCGATTATCAGAATTATTATACCGGAGCAAAATATATCAGCTATCTGCTGACTCCTGCAACTGTCAGCCTTGCAATCCCGCTGTATGAACAGATGGAGATTCTGAAAAAGAACTGGAAAGCTGTGATTGCCGGAATCGTATCCGGCGTACTGACCGCACTATGCAGTATCCTTTTCATGGCTTATCTTTTCGGGCTTGGACACGCAGAATATGTCACTCTGCTGCCAAAATCCATAACCACCGCCATCGGGATGGATGTCTCAGCGGAACTTGGCGGATATGTGTCAATTACTGTGGCAGTTATCATTATAACCGGTGTGTTTGGAAATGTAATTGCGGAAACAGTATTCCGTATTTTTCGCATTAAAGAGCCTGTTGCAAAAGGAATTGCCCTCGGAACATCTGCGCATGCGATCGGCACATCCAAAGCTATGGAGCTTGGCGGAATTGAAGGTGCGATGAGCAGCCTGTCCATCGTGGTATGCGGCATCCTGACTGTATTTGGCACAACATTGTTTGCACAGTTCTTATAAAATCTTTATCTTCGGTTCATGACTTTTGATCGTACAATCTTTTATAACAGATAAAACATAAATCCCTCCGGATCATATCTCTATGACTCGAAGGGATTTTTATTTTTCTTAACTGATATCAACAGCTTCACATTCATCCTCTTTTGAGAATCTCTGTCAGCCCTGATACAATAATGCATGATACAGCCTGCATCATCTTTTTCGCAATTTTCTTTTCCTACAAGAGAATAATGATAAACTGCGATACAAGCACAACCGTAATCAATGCGATCGGATATGTTGCGGCATAAGAAGAAGCAATGTCATCAGAACCGGTTACATTGATCAACGTTCCAAGTGCAGGAGTACTGGTCATACCGCCTGTAATTGAGCCAAGTGCGTTGAGAAGGCTGAACTTGAGCACATATACTGCAAAAAGATAACCTACGATCATCGGTATTAATGTCATGACAACACCGTACAAGAAATAAACCGGCTTGAAGTACTGGACAAATTTTGCTCCTCCGGCAACACCTGCGCCGATGAGGAAGAGCATAAGTCCAAGCTCGCGGAATACTTCCAGAACTTTCTTCTCAACTTTTAAGCTGATGCAGCCTATATGTCCGAAATGTCCGAATACCAGTGCAGTGAGAAGAGCTCCGCCTGTCGTCGTAAGTGAAAATGCTGTTCCTGAAAGCCCTGCTGATGTAAGCGGGATTTTAACCGCGCCTACAATAATTCCGATAACTGCGGCAAGTGAAAATGCCATAAGTCCAAAGCTGTCCATCTCATAAAGCTTTCCTTTATACTCATTTTTATGTCCTGATGCCGCAACAACAATCTTCGCTTTTTCTTTTTCCATATCAGCTTTCACAATCTTCGGAATGAGCTGAACGAAAAGAACAACTCCGACAACACCAAACAGATAAGCAATACCATATCCTACAGTAACTGCGCTTTCATATTCCGCAGCAACAGTTGCTTTCGCAGCCGAAAATGCAGGTGTGCTTGTCAGTGATCCTGAAAGAAGGCCTACCAGCATTGCCACGAATTCCTTCGGATTTGACTCTGCGCCGACACCGATAAAGTAGCATGCAACACAGGCAATACCGCTGGAGAGGATAATGATAACACCGAGAAGTATGTACGACTTGTAATTTTTCTTCAAATCCTTAAAGAAATTCGGACCTGCGATAAAACCAACAGATGTAACAAACATAATAAGCCCGATATTCTCAATAATCTTAAGTCCGCTTGAACTGATGTCTACTGCTGTTTCGCCGACAGCCTGTGTGATTGATGCACTCATCTGGCTTGCAAAGAAAGCACCGTAAAGAAGAGCGATAACAAACACACCGGCAGTTCCCAAAGAAATTCCTTTGATTGTGACACGGCCAAGCATATAACCCAGTGCTGCTATAATAAACACAGAAAACATTAAAAATGAAATTCCTGTAACAGAAATAACACCGCCGAATAAATTCATGATTATTCCTCCTGTTTTACTTCACATGCAGAAAACCTGACTTCGGCAGCTTTTCTGCATTCTAAGATATCGCAAATTTGCCAGAGGCAGTTTTCTTCTGCCTCTGACAAACCTTTTTCGTCATTACTTATGTGAATCCAGATATTCTTTTCTTCCTGACTCGTAGAGATTATTTCCTTCACTGTCAATAATAACCACAAGCGGCATATCCTCAACATAAAGCTTTCTTAAAGCCTCTGCTCCGAGATCTTCATAAGCAATCAGTTCACATTTTTTGATACATTTCGCGAGGAGCGCGCCTGCTCCGCCGATTGCCCCAAAATAAACACCGCTGTATTTCTTCATGGCTTCTACTACTTCCGGGAGACGTGCGCCTTTTCCGATCATACCTCTTGCCCCGACAGACATCATTGTCGGTGCATAAGCATCCATACGGCCGCTCGTTGTCGGTCCTGCGGAACCGATTACCTGTCCCGGCTTTGCCGGTGTCGGGCCTACATAATAAATCGTTGCATCTGTCGGATCAAACGGGATGGGCTCGCCTTTTGCAAGTGCTTCACACATTCTCTTGTGTCCTGCATCACGGGAAGTATAAATTGTTCCTGTTACCAGTACCTGCTCTCCTGCATGAAGTGATTTCGCCAGTTCCTCCGTCAGCGGCAGTGTAATTCGTCTCTTCATGTCAGATCACCTCCGTTTTGTGGCGGGTTACATGGCAGTTGATATTTATTGCACATGGCATTCCCGCAATATGTGTTGGCATTGTCTCAATATTCAGGCCGATTGCAGTCGTCTTTCCGCCGAAGCCCTGCGGCCCGATGCCAAGTTCATTAATTTTAGCAAGCATCTCTTTTTCCAGATCTGCATAGAACGGATCCGGGTTTTCTGAATCGATCGGACGCATCAAAGCTTTTTTTGCAAGAAGAGCAGCTTTATCAAATGTTCCGCCGATTCCTACGCCGACAACCATCGGCGGGCACGGATTCGGACCTGCTGTCTCTACTGTCTCAATAATAAAATCTTTGATTCCCTGAAGGCCATGAGAAGGCTTGAACATACGGATAGCACTCATATTTTCACTTCCGAAGCCTTTAGGTCCGACTGTAATTTTAATGTTTTCCCCCGGAACGATTTCTGTATAAAGCATTGCCGGAGTATTGTCACCTGTATTGCCGCGGCGTACCGGATCTTTTACAACGGATTTTCTCAGATATCCGCTTTTATATCCGCGTCTTACACCTTCGTCGACAGCATCGGCAAGATTGCCGCCGGTCAGATGTACATCCTGTCCAATTTCAAGGAACACACATGCCATTCCTGTATCCTGGCAGATCGGTACACATTCTTTATCCGCAATTTCAAAATTCTCAATGATATTGTCAAGAACGCCTTTTGCAATCTCTCCATCCTCACAGGCACGGCAATTTTTAATTGCGCATTTTACATCTTCCGGAAGATGCTCGTTTGCTGCGATGCAAAGTCTCTCAACCACATCTGTAATCTGGCTTACTTCTATTTCACGCATAGCAATTCTATCTCCTTTCTGTTAACTGAAAAATGGGGCGGGCCATCCAGCCGACCCCATCTTTTTATTTCTGCCCGGATCTTATCTCTCGTGACGGGCATATTTTGGCAGCAGCAACGGAGATACGTCTCCACTGGCAACGTCTGCGCGTGTCAATTCTTCATCATAAGCTTTCACATGATCCAAATTCATTTCGCCAAGCTCAACTTCTTTTGCCTTTGCTGCCGCTTTCTTACCTGCATTTCTGCCAAATACGATAACGTCAAGAAGGGAGTTCCCCATCAGTCTGTTTCTTCCATGAATTCCTCCTGCAGCCTCTCCTGCTACCAACAAGTTCGGAATTGCATTTGTAAATCCATCTCCGTTAATCTCCAGACCACCATTCTGATAATGCAATGTCGGGTAAATCAAAATCGGCACCTTTCTCATATCAATGCCGTAGTTCATGTACATACGGAACATTGCCGGAATTCTCTTCTCGATCGTACCTTCTCCTCCGAGAAGCTCAATCATCGGAGTATCCAGCCATACACCCTGCTGTCCGCTTGGTGTCTCTACTCCACGGCCCTCTCTGCACTCCCGGATTACACCGGAGGCGTTGACATCTCGTGTCTCCAACGGATGAATATAAGCTTCACCGTTCGCATTAACAAGCTGCGCTCCAACGGAACGAACCTTCTCTGTAACAAGGGCTCCGAGAATCTGTACCGGATATGCTACACCTGTCGGGTGATACTGAATGGAATCCTGATACAGAAGCGGCGCTCCTGCTCTGTAACCAAGAATCAGTCCATCTGCGGTTGCTCCATAGTGGTTGGAAGTCGGGAATCCCTGATAGTGCATTCTTCCCGCACCGCCTGTTGCAATAACAACTGTCTTTGCTCTTGCAACAGAATAATCTCCTGTTTCCATATTAACAAGTACTGCACCGGCAACCTGTCCTTTGTCATCCTTTAAAAGCTCTACTGCGGATGTAAACTCTACAACCGGAATGCCAAGGTTTAATACCTCATCTCTTATTGTTCTCATAATTTCAGCGCCGGAATAATCCTTTGCAGCATGCATTCTCTTTCTTGAAGTACCGCCGCCGTGTGTGGTAATCATTCTTCCATCTTCTTCTTTATCGAATTCAACTCCAAGCTCGTTGAGCCATTTGATTGCATCCGGGGCTTCCATTACAAGACGTTTTACCAATTCCGGCTTTGCGGCAAAATGTCCGCCGCCGAAGCAGTCTAAGTAATGCTGTACCGGAGAGTCATTTTCTTTGTCTGCTGCCTGAATACCGCCTTCAGCCATCATAGTATTTGCGTCTCCAATACGAAGTTTTGTTACGATCATAACGTTAGCTCCGGCATTGTGAGCTTCGATTGCACAGGAAGAACCTGCTCCGCCTCCGCCGATTACAAGTACATCTACATCGTAATCAATCTTTGTAATATCAATCTCTTCATTCAGAATACGACTTGTAGAATGAAGGATATTCGCCAACTCGAGCGGCGCTTTCTGTCCTTTATTCGGACCTACTTTAATTTCTGCAAATGCGTCCGGATTATAATCCGGGTGGAATTCCTTAAGGAGAGCGTCTTTTTCATCAGCAGTCAGACGTCTCGGTTCTGTAGACATACGTTCTGCTCTTGTAGCCTCTACCTTTTTGATAGATTCCATCATATTCTCTGGATATGGTGCGTACATATTTACTCCCTCCTTATTTCTCAATTTCTCTTGTATTGTAAAGTTCCTGCATCTCCGTGATCGGTTTCTGCATGATCTGCTCGATCAGTTCATCGTATTCACCCTTGTTGATTTCCTCAACACGTTTTTTCAGATGTTCTGCCTCCGGAGCGATATATTTACCTGTGAGACGTCTTGCAAGAAGTCCTACCATCGGGTGGGAGATTCCGGCCGGGCATCTTACGGAACAGCATCCGCAGCTTACACAGTCAAAAGATTCCTCTGCACATTTCTCAAATTCGCCTCTCTGGGCATATGCGATATACTGCATAACATTCAGATCCTGAGTACATGCTTTTGTACATGCATTACATCCGATACAGCTGTAAATTTCCGGATAGAGTTCCATCATAATCTGCTGATTCGGTCTGATTTCGTTGATATCATAGGTTCTCTTATCTGTCGGGAAGAACGGGATACTTGCCACATACATCCCCTCTTCAACCTGTGTCTGACATGCCAGACAGGTCTTCAGTTCATTTTTTCCCTTAATTCTGTAAATCGTAGCGCAGGCACCGCAGAAACCATGACGGCAGCCACATCCTCTTTTCAGAGTATAGCCGGCATATTCCATAGCAGTCATAATCGTAAGTTCTGCAGGCACGCTGTATTTTTTACCGAAAAAATATACATTTACCATATTTTCCATATTGGTATACCAGTCCTTTCTTATTGTTTGCCTGCCGCCCGTTAAAGGAAGCAGGCTTATCTCGTCTTAAGATTAATACTCGTTAGGCAGCTCATCGATCTGGTCAAAACGGAATACCGGACCATCCTTGCACACATACTTGGAACCGATATTACAGCGTCCGCATTTGCCGACACCGCACTTCATACGAAGCTCAAGTGTTGTGTATACCTGCTCTTTTTTAAAGCCCATCTCCTGAAGACCTGCAAGTACGAATTTAATCATGATCGGAGGCCCGCATAGAAGTGCGATTCTGTTTGCATCGGCCTCAAATCCGATTTCTTTCAGATATGACGGTACAAATCCGACATGCCCATCCCAGCCTTCCTGCTCACGGTCAATGGTCAGATAAACATTTACGCCCTCTGTCTTCATCCATACTTCCTGGATTTCTTTCAGCTGAACCAGATCATCTGCAGAACGGGAACCATACAGGATGTCGACTTTTCCGTAATCGGCACGATTATCAATTACATAATTGATAACGGAACGCAGCGGCGCAAGACCGATACCGCCGGCAATGAACAGCAAATCCTTTCCTTTTAATTCTGTCTCAACCGGGAAATGATTACCGTAAGGTCCGCGGACTGTTATCTCATCTCCTACCTGAAGGCTGTGAAGATATTCTGTCAGCATTCCGCATCTTTTGATACTGAATTCCTGATATTCTTTATTTGTCGGTGAAGATGTAATGGAAAACATACCTTCACTGACGCCCGGGGCACAGACCATCGCACACTGTCCCGGCATATGCTCAAACAGCTTTCCGCCGTCCGGAGCATTTACACGGAATGTCTTAACATCCGGAGTCTCCTCCCGGATATCGGTGATGACTCCGACCTGTGGGATCAGGACATCTTTCACATAATTTTCATGACAGGTACATTCGCTCATTATTTTTCACCCCCCTGTTTCTGAAAGGACTTAATTACTTTAACAATATTCAATGAAGCCGGACACTTCTCCACGCAGCGTCCGCATCCCACACAGGAGTACATGCCATTGTTGTTTGCCGGATAATAAACCAGCTTGTGCATGAATCTCTGACGGAAACGCTGCATCTGGCTGGTACGGTTATTTCCGTGCGCCATCATGGTGAAATCAGAGTACATGCAGGAATCCCAGCAACGATAACGCTGAACCCCGTGTCCGGTATCGTAATCCTTAATATCATAGCACTGGCAGGTCGGGCAGACAAATGTACATGTTCCGCATGCCAGGCAAGGCTTGTAAAGCTGCTCCCAGAGTTCAGAATTGAATTTCTCTGTCAGAGCATCTCCGTTCCATCCTTCCAGGGACAGATTGGAGTAAGGAAGCTTCTCTACAACTGCACGGATAGCTTCTTTTTCAGCCTCGACTTTATCCTCTTCTTTGTCAGCATCTGCCAGAAGCTCCTTAACTGCCTCTGTCAGTACTTCTCCCTTTTCTGTAAGTGCTTTCCAGTACAGGCTGCCTTCCACGAACCATGCCGCAACATCTGCTGCCGGCTCTGCACAGTCAATACCGAAAACTTTACAGAAGCAGGACTCTTCCGGTTCGTGACAGGCAAGAGCTACAATAGTTCCATGCTCTCTTCTTGCCGAATAATATGTATCTACAGGCTCTGCCAGAAATACATTGTCCAGAACCGTAACGGCCTGAACGTCACACGCTTTCATGCCGAATACGACAAACGGCTTGTCCCTCAGGGCCTCCGGCTCAATCTTCAGTTTCTTATTTTCTTTTGTTACTGTATACAGATTCTCATTCTGCGGGAAAAATGCATCTTTCGGGGATTTAACAGTTTTTAACGTATCGAGATCCACCTCTGCATCCTCGCTCCACGCTTTAAAGTTCACCTGGCCGCACACCTTTACCGGCAGGTACAAATCCTGGCTGGCCGCAATCATACGGAATAATGCGGACAGATTTTCTTTTGCTATCTTATACATACATTATCCCCTCTTTCCTACGATGCTCGGCTCCGCATCATCAAACGTGAAGTTTGTAAGCGGTGCTCTTGACTCTGTGTCTTCTCCGGCCTGATATTCTCCGTACAGTTCATCAATATCCTTGATAAACTTACGGTTGAACAAATGAAGCGGAATTCCCTGCGGGCATACACGGCTGCATTCGCCGCAGTCTGTACATCTTCCGGCCACATGGAATGCACGGATGATATGGAACATTTTTTCTTCAAAAGAATCCACATTAGCTTTCTGGGAGCTGTCAAATTTCGTGCTGTCAAATACACACTTGCGGCAGCTGCATGCCGGACATACGTTTCTGCATGCATTACAGCGGATACATTTGCTTAGTTCGCTCTGGAAATATGCGAACTTCTCTTCCGGACTCATCGTCTCGATCGCTTTTACCGCGTCAAAGCGGTCAGCATCTTTTGTATCCTTTGACTCGCCGATCAGCTCATCATAAATCTTGTGTTCTTTACCCTTGCATACATGGCAGCGTTCCAGCATTGCATCAGCATATGCACAGGACTTCTCGCCATAAATTGTCTGGATTGTCAGGGTATCTGCCTCGTCCGTGATTTCCGCGCCGGAAATACTTTCAATTCCTTTGATACCTTTTGCCCTGATCTTTTCAATATCCAGTTTTCCTTTGCATCCGACACCGATGATATATGCTTTATCTCGGTCCACGCGATGCTCTTTGATCAGCTGGTTAAAGCTGTATGTATCGCATGGTTTTAAGCATACAAGTGTCTTTCCTTCCAGTTTGGAAGCTTCAATCATATATTTACTCAAATTAGCTCCGCAGAATCCGTTGTAAACAAACTCGTCGAGAGCTTCTGCTGTCTCAAAGTAAGCCGGTTCCGGATTGTAAGGCAGGTCTCCGGCTTTCCAGCCCAGGACACGTGCTACGGTTCCGTCTGCCAGCAGTTCTTTTGCACGGTTAATTAATTCCTGCATCTTAAATCCCCCAATCTTACGTTCTTGCCGAGTGAATAAATCTTCTCCACAAATTCATTCATTGTCGTGGAGAATTTCACACCCTCAGCAGCAGATACCCATTCCACACGGGTACGTCCGTTTTCCACGCCGATATAATCCAGCATGGAGAACAGCAGTGTCATACGTCTTCTTGCATAATAGTTACCGGTGCTGTAATGGCAGTCTCCCGGATGGCATCCGCACATGATGACTCCGTCTGCACCCTTCTCAAATGCGCGAAGGATAAACATCGGGTTAACACGGCAGGAGCATGGAACACGGATGATTTTTACATCTGCAGGATAACCAAGACGGCTGCTTCCTGCAAGGTCAGCACCTGCATAACTGCACCAGTTACAGCAGAATGCTACAATTTTCGGTCTGAATTCTTCTTTTGCTTCTATCGACATATTGCATCTACCTCCGCTATAATCTGTCTGTTAGAGAATCCCTGCAGGTCCATAGCTCCGGACGGGCAGGCAACGGTACAAGCTCCGCAGCCCTGGCACAGTGCATCATTGACAACTGCGATACGGCGTACTTCACGGATACCGTGGTCATTTACCTGTTTATCTTCATAACTGATTGCTCCGTAAGGACAAACATTTGCACAGGTAGAACATCCGTTACACAACAGCTCGTCTGATTTTGCCGTACAAGGATTCGTAAGCAGCTTATCTTTTGCAAGCAGTCCGATTGCTTTCACGGCTGCCGCGCCTGCCTGCGCTACTGTCTCAGGAATATCTTTCGGTCCCTGGCAGACACCTGACAGGAAGATACCTGCGGTCGGTGATTCTACCGGACGAAGCTTTGCATGGGCCTCAGTCAGGAAGTTATTCGTGTCAATACTTGCTGTCAGCATAGTCGCAATCTTTCTCACATCCGGATTCGGCTCGATTGCGGTTGCAAGGACAACCATATCTGCTTCCTTAAGAATCTGACGGTTATCAATGAGGTCTACGCCCTGTACAAGCAGCTTTCCATCCGGCTGCGGGATAACCTTTCCGACCTGACCCTTAATATAATTAACTCCATACTGTTCCACGGCTCTTCTGTAGAACTCATCAAAGTTCTTGCCCGGAGTACGAACATCAATATAGAATACTGTCACATTAACATCCGGATATTTATCACGGATCAGCATTGCATGCTTTGCGGTATACATACAGCAGATTTTTGAGCAGTAGCTCTTTCCTCTGTTGTCTGCACAACGGCTTCCTACACACTGGATAAATACCATTTCCTTCGGGGCTTTTCCGTCGGAAAGTCTTTCCAGATGTCCCTTTGTAGGACCTGCTGCATTCATAATACGCTCCAGCTCCAGAGATGTTACGACATCTTTGCTCTGGCTGTATGCATATTCGTCATATTTATCAAGTTTTATTGTATCAAAACCGGTTGCGACTACGATTGCCCCATACTGCTGAGTGATAATTTCATCCTGCTGTTCGTAATCGATCGCGCCTGCCTGACATACTTTTGAACAGATACCGCATTTTCCTGTTTTGAACTTAATGCAGCTCTCACGGTCGATTACCGGCACGTTCGGGATTGCCTGGGCAAACGGTGTATAAATGGCACTTCTGTTATTCAGGCCGCGGTTGAATTCGCTCGGTGTCTTTTTGGAAGGACATTTTTCCTGGCAGACGCCGCATCCTGTACATTTGTCCATATTGACGCTTCTTGCTTTCTTCCTGATATCGACGGTAAAATTGCCAACGAAACCTGTCACTTTTTCCACTTCACTGTATGTATGGATCGTAATCTTTTCGTGAGCAGCCGCCTCCACCATCTTAGGTGTCAGAATACATGCGGAACAGTCCAGTGTCGGGAAAGTCTTGTCAAGCTGTGACATACGTCCTCCGATACTCGGTGTCTTTTCCACGATATCAACCTCATAGCCTGCATCTGCGATATCCAGTGCTGTCTGGATACCCGCGATACCTCCGCCGATAACAAGGGCGCGCTTGGTAACAAGGCTTTCTCCCGGCTTCAGGGATGTATTCAGATTTACCTTTGCGATTGCTGCTCTCGCAAGAATGACAGCCTTTTTGGTGGCTTCTTCCATATCCTTGTGAATCCATGAACAGTGCTCACGGATGTTGGCGATCTCAACCATATACGGATTCAGCCCTGCACGTTCCGCACATTTACGGAAAGTAGCTTCATGCATACGCGGGGAGCAGGAACATACAACGATTCCTGACAGATTCTTTTCTTTGATGGCAGCCGCGATTTTTGCCTGTCCTGCCTCGGAACACATATACTGATAATCTTCCGCATGGACAACACCCGGCTCCATTTTCACCATCTCTACTACTTTTTTCACATCTACTGTTGCCGCAATATTGCTGCCGCAGTGACATACAAATACTCCTATCCTCTGCACCTGAATCACCTCCTGTATCTTCTGAATGCGCTAACCAACAGCTGCTGCGGGAGTTCCGGATCAAGCAGTTCCGGAATTTCGTTCGGTGACAGATAATCCTGTCCTTTCTGGCGAACAACGATCTGTCTTGCAGCATCGATCAGTTTGCCCGGCTTAACATCTCTTGGGCAGCGCTCTACACAAGCAAAGCAGGAGAGGCATTTCCACAGAGATTTTGAATTAACCAGGGACTCAATATCTTCATTCACCACATAAGACACAAACTGGTGCGGCTTAATATCCATCTCATTATATGACGGACAGGAGGCTGAACATTTTCCACATTTCATACATTTAAGCGGATTGACACCACTGATCTCTTTGATCAGTTCCGCCTGTTTTTTTGCGGTACTCATTACTTCGCCACCTCCTCTTTTACTCCAAGTGCTTCGGCAAGCAGTTCAGTGAAATAATATACCGGAAGGCTGCCGTTTCCGCTCTTATTCAGATTATACAGACACAGCGGACATGCAGTAACCAGCATCTCTGCTCCAAAGCCTGACGCACTGTCCATGATATTATTGCACATGTTCTTCGACATGTCTTTTTCCTTCAGGGAAATATAGCCGCCGCAGCATTCATTGCGGTATGGATATACAACCGGTGTTGCACCGATTGCACGTATAAAATCTTCGATAATTGTCGGATTCTCCGGATTGTCAAATTCGAGGATGCTGCCCGGACGAAGAAGCAGGCATCCGTAATAAGCACCTATCTTCTTTCCTGTCAGTGGATTGACCACTTTCTTTTTCAATTCATCAAAGCCTACGCGGTCACGCAGAACCTCAAGGAAATGAAGGACATTGGTCTCACCTGCATAAGGTTCTTCAAGCTGCATATAATTATTTGCTCTGGTGCGGATGTCTTCCACATTCTTCATGTCATCATTGACTCTTTTAATCACATGATGGCATGCGGAACACAGCGTTACCAGATCCTGGCCTTTTTCTTTTGCCTGGTTTAACGCACGGACGGAAGAAAGCTTTGTGGCGATCTCGTCTGTGCCAAGCGGATAAACACCACCACAACACTGCCAGTCCTCGATCTCCTCAAGCTCAAACCCAAGGGCTGTGGCACTGGCTCTGGCATACTCATCCAGATCTTTGGCCTTTGTTCTCAGGGTGCAACCCGGATAATAACTGTACTTCATACCTTTCATTATCCTTTCTTAGTCTAAAATCTGACGTTTATAGTAGATATTCTTGTTCATATATTGTCTTTTTTTTAACGATACATGAATAAAAAAATGAAATCTCAACTAACACTTATTTGAGTTTTTTTATCAATTTGCACTCAAATAAAAGAGAAAAACACTCTTCCTCCGCAATTAAGAAGTGTATTAGCTCGATTTCCGAAATCATCATATCACGTTATTTCTGTTTCGACAAGGCTTTTTCGATATTTTTTTGTGTTTTTTTTAACGTACTTTTGAAAAACCTTATCATTTACGATCCTGCTTCCATGATAATTTTCATTTTCGGGCATAAAAAAAGCTCC
>SFGN01000013.1 GCA_004556565.1 Lachnospiraceae bacterium
GCAGAGGTGGAAGTGCGGTAACGCATGGAGCTGACTGTCACTAATAGGTCGAGGGCATAACCAGAGCAGGTGATAGGTAAAGATGGATGGATTGGAAGGGTAGAAGTTCTTTATATGCAGTTTTGAAGGTACATAATTAAAATAATAGAAAGCTTATAAACAGTATCAGTGATGGTACTGTTTTTTGTTGCCAGGCATATGAAAAAATGGTCCGGTGGACCATTTTTGAGTATTAAGAAAAACTATATGATTTTATTACGGATTGTCAGAAGTGTCAGAAACTTAAGTATACATATTCCTTGACTTTTAATAAGGTCAGTGTTATCCTTATTTAGAAGTATTAAATAAGGAAACGTTAGATAGAGGTTGCGCTCTTTAAGAGTAAAATGCCGGATGTTCAGGGCAGAAGAAAGTATTTGAAAGGAAAGAGTGCCGAAAGGATATGATGCCTGAGGTCGTATTGCTTGGGCATGGCATGAATAATGTCATGACTGTCATCGTAAGATGGAGTGCTATCTGATTTATGCAGTATATGGTCTATGTGGCGTATATATGATGTATAATATTAGAAACGGCACAATCTGTCGTTTCTTTTTCTGTTTATGTATATGCGAGGAGGAAAAAACAATGGCAATTTTTAAGGGAGCAGGTGTGGCAATTGTAACACCGATGAAAGATAATCTGGAAGTTAATTACGATAAGCTTGATGAAATCATTGAGGAACAGATTGCAGGGAAAACTGATGCGATCATTATTTGCGGCACAACAGGAGAATCTGCCACAATGACAGAGGAGGAACATGTAGATGTCATTAAATTTGCAATCGACAGAGTTAAGCATAGAATTCCTGTCATTGCTGGAACAGGTTCTAATTGTACGGCAACAGCAGTTCAGTTATCCGAAGAAGCTGATAAGGCAGGAGCAGAAGGATTGTTGTTAGTAACACCATATTACAACAAGGCAACTCAGAATGGCCTGATAGCTCATTATACTACAGTGGCGGAATCAGTAAAGGCTCCGATTATCCTGTATAATGTGCCAAGCCGTACAGGATGTGCCATTCAGCCGGCTACAGTTGCAAAGCTTGTTCATAATGTAGAGAATATTGTTGGGATTAAAGAGGCTTCAGGAGATATAGGCAATGTTGCAAAGATTATGCATCTTTGTGACGGGAATATTGATCTTTATTCAGGAAATGACGATCAGGTTGTTCCGTTACTTGCACTGGGCGGAATCGGTGTGATTTCTGTCGTGTCTAATGTGGCACCCGCCTATGTACATGATATGGTTTATAAATTTCTTGAAGGTAAAGTGCAGGAGAGCTGTAAGATGCAGTTGGATGCTCTTCCTATTTGTGACGCATTGTTCAGCGAAGTTAATCCGATACCTGTAAAAGCCGCAATGAACCTGATGGGAAAAGAAGTAGGTCCGCTTCGTCCGCCTTTGACAGAGATGGAGGCACAGAATAAAGAGGTGCTGAAGAAGGCCATGCAGGAGTTTGGCATTCTGTAGGGGAGGATATAAAAAGGATGAAGGGAAAAGTCCGGGCAGGAGTGCTGGGATTATGGGTGCTGTTCTTGTTGCTGCTTTTCAGTATTCCTGTCTATGCGAAAGATGTGGATGACTATACAGATGTTCCTCAGGATGCCTGGTTTTATGAATATATTAAAGATGTATCTGATAAAGAAATTATGACAGGGTTGGATACAAATACTTTTGGTGTGGAAGATAATTTAAAAAGAGGGCAGTTCGCTACAATTATGTACCGGATCGCCGGCCGTCCGTCAGCCACATTTCAGCAGAAGTTTGTTGATGTGCCGGTAGATCAGTTTTTCTCCATTCCTGTGTCATGGGCAAATAATGAGGGGATAATTACCGGATATGGTGACGGATTTTTCGGACCGGGTGATAATATCACGCGTGAACAATTGGTAACAATGTTGTACAGATACTCATTGATAAAGGGTTATGATGTTCTTGAAACCGGTGATTTTACGGCATATCCGGACGGGGATGATGTGAGTTCATTTGCAGCAGCAGGTATGAGATGGGCACTGGGCAAAGGTCTGATTACCGGTGACCAGGGAATGATAAATCCCGGAGGGTATGTAAACCGTGCTGTCTGCGCTACGATCATATCCCGATTTTGCAAAATGTTAAGAAATGATGATGCACATGTGCATGTATATAATATTCCTATCAGAATATATTATCAGGAAGTGGGACATGAAGAGGAACGGATCATTGTTCCGGAGACAGGACATTACGAAGACCGGGGAAAAACGGAAGCTATATGCGACGGGTGCGGAGAAGTAATTACAGCCGACCCGTGGGGGCATTGTCAGGCAGAAGTAAATGCAGGAAATACGGCATGTTCTAATTATCACGAAGAATGGATATCAAATTATGTATGGGTGGTTGATATTCCTGCAGTGACACAAAAAGTATGGGTGATGGATGTTCCCGGGAATAGTGAGGTTGTGGGATATCAATGTATCTGCGGCGCACATCGATAACAATTTTTTAAATCAGTTAATTAGTATCAATAGATTTATCATTTTAAGGCATATCGTAATTATACGATATGCCTTTTGTCGTCGTCATAGCTGCTGATCAGATTTTGAAGGAATGTAGGTTACAATATCTTCTACCTGGCAGTTCAGAATCCTGCATAAATCATTCAGCGTTTTGGTGGAAATATCTTTATTATGCTTCAGGCGATGAAGCGTACTGTGGGATATATGATGATTTGTGGTAAGAGTATACCAGTTTTCGGGAGATTTTTTTAATGTATTCCAAAATGGAGAATAATCAATCATCATGCCACCTCCCAATATATTGTTAACATAATGTTAAATCATATTCACAAACTTGCATATCTTCGATAAAGTGAATATAATAAGTATCGTGAGGAATTTGAGTGAGGTTTGGAATAGGTTCGGGATTTGTTCTTGTGACATACAAAACAGAGAATAATGAATTGGTTTTAATGGATTTTGATTAAAATTGAATTTTGGACATAAAAAAACCTGAAAACATTACGTTTTCAGGTTTTTACAGGGGATGAGAGAATCGAACTCCCGCCAAAGGTTTTGGAGACCCCTATCATACCATTTGACCAATCCCCTATGTAGTGCTTTTGTTGAGCACTTGCTTATTATACTAAGAAATTTGGTGTTTTGTCAAGAAAAAAAATAGATTTTTACTTGTTTTCACTAAAAGTGTTGCCTGTAACCTAAACTGTCTTTAGACATTGCTCATATTTTATATTACAGATGTCTGTTTTGTAAGGAGAAACATTGATGGGGAAAGTACAACAGATTAAAGTACAGCAGATTAATATACAGAAGAGAAATATACAACAAAATGTACAGAGACAAGATATACAGCAGCGAGATGTCAAACAGCGAGATGTCAGGCAGCGAGATGTCAGGCGGCGAGATGTCAGGCAAAGAGATGTCAGGCAAAGAGATGTCCGTCAGCAAAATATCAAGCAGAGGAATGTCAGGCGGGAAGATGCCCGTCAGAAATATATGCGGCAAAGGAAACAAAAAAGACGGAAGAGGCAAAGAAGAAAATGGATTTTGGGGATACTTCTGTTGCTCACTCTCTATATAAGCACTGCATTCTTTTTTGAAGATAGATTTTTTTGGAAGACGAAAATTTATGGCATGGATGTTTCTTTAAAAAAAGTGGAGGATGTCATAGATCTCATGAAAGAGAAGACAGAAGGATATGTTTTAACAATACATTGCGCCGATGGGACAGTAGAGCAGATTGAGGGCAAAAGTATTGATGCCGTATATCAGAGGGATCATGAGATGGAGAAACTGCTGAAAAAACAGAATGTTCTTTTATGGCCACAGATGTTCTTTTATGGCCACAGATGTTTTTTGATGCAAAATCATATAGTCCCCCGGTATCCATTTCATATAATAGAGAAAAACTGTTGCAGCAGATAGATTCGTTGTTTTGTGTTATGAACCCGGTACAGACGGACCCAATCAGTGCAAAGCCTGTATTTGATGGAAATAAATTTGTTGTGGAGACAGAAGTTTATGGAACAAAAATTGATATAGAAGCGCTGAAAGGGAAAATATCTTCTGCGGTTGAAATGTTTCAGACAGATATAGATCTTTTGAAAGAAGGTTGTTATTTAAAACCAAAATATAATTCGGAATCGCCGGAAGTACAGGGGGCATGTGACATTATGAATCAGTACTGTAAGGCAAGTATTACATATAATATGCCGCCTTATACAGAAGTGGTGGATGCAGCGGTTATTTCCCAATGGCTTATCTGCGATGAAAATATGAATGTGGTTATGCAGGAGGAAAAAGCATATGAATATATGGCCGGGTTTGCCGCGAGGTACAAAACAGTTTCGGCAACCAGACCTTTAACAACTCCATGGGGAAAACAGACTCAGGTGACAGGGGGAACATATGGATGGAGTTTTGATGAAAATGCCGAGGCTGCCGCATTGATAAATTATATAAAAAACGGTGAAGTAATCACAAAAGAACCGGCATATACGCAATATGCAGCTTCACACGAATTACAAGACTGGGGGACAACCTATGCAGAGGTTGATCTTACGGAACAGCATATGTGGTATGTATCTGACGGTGCAGTTATATTTGAGACGGATGTGGTGACAGGAATGCCTTATGAGCATTCAACGCCCGAAGGGGTATATGCTCTTATTTCAATGGCACGTAATGCGTTGCTGGTAGGTAATATAATTCCGGAGACAGGTGAGCCGGAATACGAAACTCCTGTTTCTTGCTGGATGCAGATCACTGAGGACGGGGTTGGATTCCATGATGCAACATGGCAGCCTTATTTCGGCGGAAGTTTATATTTATGGAACGGTTCACATGGGTGTGTAAATATGCCGCTTTCCGGGGCAGAGACGTTGTTTAATCTGATTTCACCGGGAATACCGGTAATACTGCATTATTAAGCTGATACATATTAAAATGACCTGTGTAAGAAATTGATTTGTCATCAATTACTGTATCTGCCGCTTTTGCCGGCGGTTTACAACTGCGCTCCCGAAAAAGCATCCTCACCGAAACAGGGCATTATTCAGGGTGTATTATACCAGATATATATGGATTGTACAGATGCAGATACAATATATATGAATTGTATAAAATCAGGTACAAAGACCGGTTTGACGAATTTCTCGTTTTACAGCCTTGTAAGATTTTTTATCCGGTGTTATACTATGCAAGACAAAAGAAAAAGATGAATTATGACAAGGAGGATGCAGAAAATGGCACAGTTTGAACAGTGGACCGGCTTTACAGGAGAAAATTGGAAAAGCTCTGTAGATGTCCGTGATTTCATTCAGAACAATTACACACCATATGACGGAGATGAGTCCTTTTTGGTTGGACCGACAGAAGCAACGGACAAGTTATGGGGCAGGCTGCAGGAATTGCAGAAAGAAGAGCGTGCAAAGGGCGGAGTTCTCGACATGGAGACTGAGGTTGTATCCGGTCTTACAGCATATGGCCCCGGATATATAGATGAGGATATGAAGGAGTTAGAGAAAGTTGTCGGCCTTCAGACTGACAAACCGCTGAAGAGAGCATTTATGCCATACGGCGGTATCAATATGGCTGTTAAGGCTTGTACGACTTATGGATATCAGCCGAACCAGCAGTTGATTGATATTTTCACAAAATATCATAAAACACATAATCAGGGTGTGTTTGATATCTATACACCGGAAATGAAAAAAGCACGCCACAACAAGATTATTACAGGACTTCCGGATACATATGGACGTGGACGTATCGTTGGCGATTACCGTCGTGTTGCACTGTACGGTGTCGATTTCCTTATCTCCAGAAAGCAGTATGATTTTGAACGTTATGCAAGACACGGCATGAAGGGAACTGATTTCCGCCTCCGTGAGGAAATTGCAGATCAGATCAGAGCACTGAAGGATATGAAAGAAATGGCAGCTTCCTACGGATTTGATATTTCCCAGCCGGCAAAGGATGCTAAAGAAGCAGCACAGTGGCTGTATTTTGGATATCTTGCCGCAATCAAGACACAGAACGGAGCTGCAATGAGTGTCGGGCGTGTATCCACCTTCCTTGATATTTATATCCAGAGAGACCTGGAGAACGGAACGATCACCGAGAGCGAGGCTCAGGAGCTGATCGACCATATGGTTATGAAATTCCGTATGGTGAAGTTTGCGAGAATTCCTTCTTATAATGAACTGTTCTCAGGAGATCCGGTATGGGCGACACTCGAAGTAGCAGGTCTTGGACAGGACGGACGTTCTATGGTAACGAAGAATGACTATCGTTTCCTTCATACACTCGAGAATATGGGACCTTCACCGGAGCCGAACCTGACAGTCCTGTATTCAGAGAGACTTCCGGAGAACTTTAAGAAATATGCCGCACATATTTCCGTGACGACAAGCTCTATCCAGTATGAGAATGACGATGTTATGCGTCCGGTATGGGGCGATGATTACAGCATCTGCTGCTGTGTATCTGCTACGCAGACCGGCAAGGAAATCCAGTTCTTCGGAGCACGCGCGAACCTTGCAAAGTGCCTGCTCTATGCGATTAACGGCGGTGTCGATGAAAAGACAAAACAGCAGATGGGACCGGCGTACAGACCGATCACATCCGAATATCTTGATTATGATGAGGTTATGGAGCGCTATGATGCAATGATGGAATGGCTGTCCAAGTTGTATGTTGACACATTGAACATGATCCATTACATGCATGATAAATACAACTATGAAGCTGCCGAGATGGCTTTGATCGATACTGATGTAAGACGTACATTTGCAACAGGTATCGCCGGATTTTCACATGTAGTAGACTCCCTTAGTGCCATCAAATATGCAAAGGTTAAAGTAATCCGCGATGAAGACGGTCTTGCAGTCGACTTCCAGACAGAAGGTGAATTCCCGAGATACGGAAATGACGATGACAGGGCAGATGAAATTGCTGTATGGCTTCTGAAGAGCTTCATGCACAAACTGAGCAAATGCCATACCTACAGAGATTCTGAGCCTACAACATCTATACTTACAATTACGTCAAATGTAGTATACGGTAAGGCAACAGGCTCACTTCCGGACGGAAGAAAGATGGGAGAGCCGCTGTCACCTGGGGCAAACCCGGCATACGGAGCAGAGAAGAATGGTCTTCTCGCATCTCTGAACTCTGTAGCTAAGCTGCCGTATGAGCTGGCTCTGGACGGTATTTCCAATACACAGACAATCAGCCCTTCTGCACTCGGCCATGACGATGAAGAGCGTACAAATAATCTGGTTAATGTCCTTGACGGATATTTCAGGCGCGGTGCACATCATCTGAATGTTAATGTGTTCGGTACGGATAAGCTTGTGGATGCTATGGAACATCCGGAAAAACCGGAATATGCGAACTTCACAATCCGTGTGTCAGGATATGCGGTTAAGTTTATTGATTTGACAAGAGAGCAGCAGTTGGATGTAATCTCAAGGACATGCCATACTTCCATGTAATAAATATACCGGTATTTTACATGGGATATAATAGTATTATACAGTGAAAACCAGGGGCGGGTACTGCAAAGCGGCATCTGCCTTTTTTGGAAGACAGGTCTTATAGGATATGTCTTCCCCTTCAGGTTATCAGATTAATTTGAGGTGAACAAACATGAAAGGGTATATTCATTCTTTGGAGAGTTTTGGGTCTGTTGACGGACCGGGAGTCCGGTATCTCATATTTTTCAGCGGGTGTGCAATGAGATGCCAGTTCTGCCATAATCCGGACACATGGGATATGAAAACCGGAACAATATATACTGCGGATGAACTTTTGGATAAGGCCGAAAGATTTCGCTCTTACTGGGGGAAGGAAGGAGGCATCACTGTCAGCGGGGGAGAGCCTCTGCTTCAGATGGAGTTTCTTACAGAATTATTCAGAAAAGCAAAAGAGAGAGGAATTCATACTACATTAGATACGAGCGGAAACCCCTTTACAAAGGAAGAACCATTCTTCGGAAAGTTCCGGGAACTGATGAAATATACAGATCTGGTGATGCTTGATATCAAGCATATTGATGATGAACAGCATAAGATATTGACAGGGCATACCAATCGGAACATCCTTGAATTGGCACAGTATTTGTCAGATACAGGGAAAAAGATGTGGATTCGTCATGTGCTTGTGCCAAAGCGGAGCGATTATGACGAATATCTGACCCGGCTTGCAGATTTTATCGGAACATTGAAGACCGTAGAAAAAATGGAAGTACTTCCGTACCACACGCTCGGTGCATACAAATGGAAAGAACTGGGTTATGAATATCAGCTTGAGGGAATCAAGCCCCCGACGGAAGATCGGGTCAGAAATGCAAATCAGATCTTACATGCCGGGAAAAGATGATTTCCATAGTTTCACAGAAAGAGGGAAAATAAGTGAATAAAAAAGAAGTATTGGAAATACGGAAGCAATTTACGCCTGCAAACTGTGCAATCACGCGCATCTGCGGCTGTTATGTAGACCATGAAAAGACAAAGCGGATGGAATCAAAAGAATCGTTTTTATCTCTTCCGGAAGAAGAAGCATTTAAATATTTTGATATTTTCAAGAAAACTTTATCCGGCTCGATCGGCCGGAATCTCTTGAATATGGAGTTTCCTGTGGAACAGGAAATGCCGGGGGGAACGCAGGAGTTTTTGTTAAAACTGAAAAACAGCAAACTGGAAGATGATATGCTGCTCGAAGAGTTTTATGACAAAATTATTGAAAATTACAGATTTGACGATAATTATTATATTGTGCTGATTCATGCGATGTATGATGTTCCGGGGAAATCATCCGATGGTCTGGAAATGTATGATGCTTCTGACAACGTTTATGAATATCTTCTGTGCAGCATTTGCCCGGTATCCTTGTCAAAGGCAGGTCTTTGTTATAATGCGGAAGATAACCGGATTCAGGACCGGATCAGAGACTGGCTGGTGGACATGCCGGATAAAGGATTCCTGTTTCCGGCATTTACGGACCGGAATACAGATATACATGGGGTGCTGTATTATACAAAGAAATCTGAGGAGCTGCAGCCGGAGTTGATCGAGCAGGTGTTGGGTGCAAGAATGCCGATGTCTGCCGATACGCAGAAAGAAGCATTTCAATTGCTCATTGAAGACACTCTGGGGGAAGCCGGAGACTACGACACTGTCCGTAATATACATGAGACTCTGCATGATTTGATGGAAGAGCATAAGGATGAGCCGGAACCGCTTGCACTGGATAAGACCGATATGAAAAAGGTGTTTGAACAAAGCGGTGTATCGCCTGAGCAGATGGAATCCTTCGACCGCAGCTTTGAGGAAAATGCGGGGGAGAAAACTTCGCTGCTTGCAGCCAATATTGCTGATACCAGAAAATTTAACATTCAGACTCCGGATGTGATCATCAAGGTTAATCCGGAACGTGCCGACCTTGTGCAGACACGGATCATTGACGGGCGCCAGTGTCTGGTTATTCCGGTTGATGACCATATTGAGGTTAACGGGATGAATGTGCGGACGATGAAACGTCCGGGTGAGGAAAAAGCCGGGTGTGATGCCAAGGAAATAGAGTAATTCATGCAAGTATGATTCGCTCACTATTTCAATTACGGCTGAACTGATAAAAAATAAATCATAAATATACATATATATAGGGAAAACAGATTCTTAACGTCTGCTTTCCCTATATTGTTGTAACTGCTCAGAGCCAACCTCCAAAATGCTTCGCATTTCGTCGGTGTGGCGTATCCGCCAAATAAAATTTCAAAAACAGTCTTAAAAATGCAAGCATTTTACGTCTCAGTTACATATTGTTTATGAAAAAAGAATTAAGAATCGGCATATCGTATTGACAAAGAATAATAATGTTTTTAAACTAGCATTTAGTTTTCTAACTAATTAATGAGAACAGGAAAGTGAGGGGTTTGTCATGAAATGTAGATGTCATGAAGACTCGCTCGGATTAATGTTCAGTCAGATTGGGCATTTATGTGTAATCCGGGCAAGTAAAGTATTTGGCGCTTATGATTTGAAACCCGGGCAGGCACAGATTCTGTTCGTGCTTGACCAAAGTGGCGGATTATCTCAGCGTGAACTGGCTGAATACCTGAATCTGACACCTCCTTCGATAACCGCGGCCATTCAGAAAATGGAAAGGCTGGGGTATATCCAGAGGAAGCCTGATGAAAAAGACCAGAGGATAATGCGTCTCAGCCTGACGGAAAAGAGCAGGGAGTGTCTTGAGTATATCAGAGATGTACAGAGGGAGATGGATCGGATTTTACAGAAAGGACTGAGCGAAGAGGAAGTAAAAATATTAAAAAAATTATTGTCAAGTATATGGGATAATCTGATGGAATTCGTGGATTGTTCCGATGAAAAAATAACGGAAAGGAACTGTGTAATATGGGAAAATTGTTGAAATATGCGGTACGATACTGGAAGTCAGTGCTTGTGATATTGATGGTGCTGGTTCTCCAGGCATACTGTGAGCTGTCTCTTCCTGCCTACACATCGGATATTGTAAATGTAGGTATCCAGCAGGGCGGGATTGAGGAAACGGTGCCTCATGCCGTTCCGGAAGAAGAGATGGACAGAATATTGCTTTTTATTCCGTTGCAGGAAGAGAAGCAAGAGGTGCTGGATGCTTATTACTTAGATGAAGATACCTATGATACGAAGGCATATGTTCTGAAAGACACTGTGCAGGAGGACGAGGAAAGCGTGGAGCATCTGGCCGGTCTGATGGGAGTGCCGATGATGATCGTACAGGGATTTTCATCAGGAAGTGAGCAGACAAAACAGGTGGAAGAGCAGTTGATGTCAGCGGTACCGAAGGAAATGCTGCCGGAGGATGCGGATGTTTTTGATGTGCTTTCCTTCCTGCCGGAAGAACAGATGGGGCAGATGCTTACGGAGATACAGGACCAGATGGCAGATATGCCGGACACAATCGTGGATCAGGCGGCGGTGGTTTATATCCAGTCAGCATATAAAATGCTTGGGATGGACATGAACGGGATTCAACTCCGTTATCTTTTCCTGACCGGGGCAAAGATGATTCTTCTTGCGTTTTTATGTATGATGGCAAATGTGTTTGTTGGATTTATGGCATCCCGGACTGCGGCAAGGGCAGGCCATGATCTGAGAAAACAGGTGTTCAGAAAAGTAGTCGCCTTTTCCAATAATGAGTTTGACCGGTTTTCAACAGCTTCCCTGATTACCCGCAGCACCAATGATATCCAACAGATACAGATGTTGATGGTTATGCTTTTAAGAATTGTTCTTTACGCGCCGATTCTGGCAATAGGAGGCATATATCAGGTGTTCAGGACCAATGTATCTATGTCATGGATCATTGCACTGGCTGTAGTGTTGATCGGACTTGTCGTTCTGACGCTGTTTATCGTTGCAATGCCGAAATTTAAAATGATGCAGAAGCTGGTAGACAGATTGAATCTGGTTGCAAGGGAGATTCTGACCGGACTTCCTGTAATCCGGGCGTTCAGTACACAGAAGCATGAAGAGGAACGGTTTGACAAAGCAAATCGAGATCTGACAAAAACCAACCTTTTTGTAAACCGCGCCATGACATTTATGATGCCGGTCATGATGGTCATCATGAATGCGGTATCAGTTCTGATCGTATGGAACGGTGCGCTTGGGATTGACAACGGACAGATGCAGGTCGGGGATATGATGGCATTCATTCAGTATACAATGCAGATTATCATGTCATTTTTGATGCTGTGCATGATTTCCATCATGCTGCCAAGGGCAGCGGTTGCCGCTGAACGTGTAGATGAAGTTCTGACAAGTAAAACGCTGATCCATGATCCGGAACAGCCGGATTCCTATTCAAAGGACGCAAAAGGCGTGCTGGAATTTAATCATGTGTCCTTCCGGTATCCGGGAGCGGAAGAGGATGTGCTGCATGACATTTCATTCACGGCAAGGCCGGGAGAGACAACAGCAATCATCGGAAGCACCGGAAGCGGAAAATCCACACTGGTAAATCTGATTCCGCGCTTCTATGATGTCACGGAAGGCTCAATTATGCTGGACGGGCAGGATATCCGGGATGTCACACAGCATGAGCTGCGCGGAAGGCTGGGATATGTCCCTCAGAAAGCAGTTTTATTCTCAGGAACAATAGCATCGAATATTATGTTTGGAAATACGGATGGTTCCGTGCAGGAGATGGAAGAAGCAGCCGAGATCGCACAGGCATCGGAGTTCATCCTGGAAAAACCGGAGAAATTTGACAGCAGGATTTCTCAGGGCGGCGCAAATGTGTCCGGAGGACAGAAGCAGAGGCTGTCTATTGCGAGAGCAGTAGCAAAGCATCCGGATGTCTTTATCTTTGATGACAGTTTTTCCGCACTGGATTATAAGACCGATGTATCCTTAAGGCGTGCCCTGAAAGAAAAAACGGCGGACAGCACTGTCATTATCGTGGCTCAGAGAATCAGCACGATTCTTCACGCGGAACAGATTCTGGTGCTGGATGAAGGGAAAATTGCCGGGGCAGGAACGCACCAGGAATTACTTAAGAACTGTGAGGTATACCGTCAGATTGCGGCTTCCCAGTTGTCGGAAGAAGAACTGAAAGGAGGGGCACAGGTATGAGCGGAAGACATGGAAGAATGGGACATGGAGGCCCTGCAGGGTCAGGAGAAAAAGCAAAGGATTTCGGCGGTACGATAAAAAAGCTTTTTAAATATATGGGAGCGTATAAAATTCAGCTTATATGTGTTCTTATTTTTGCGATAGGCGGAACTGTATTTAATATTGTCGGGCCGAAAATTCTCGGAAAGGCGACCACAGAGATTTTTAACGGACTGGTCAGCAAAGTTACCGGCGGAGAGGGAATGAATTTTGAAAAAATAGCAGGAATTCTTCTTGTAACGCTTGGGCTGTATGTGATCAGTGCACTGTGTTCTCTGGTGCAGGGATTTTTCATGACAGGGATTTCCCAGAAAACAACATACCGGCTCAGAAAAGAGATTTCGGAAAAAATCAACCGGATGCCGATGGGGTATTTTGACACAAAAACGCACGGAGAAGTATTGTCCCGTATTACCAATGATGTGGATACACTTGGACAGAGCCTGAATCAAAGTGCAACGCAGATGATCACATCGGTCACGACTATCATAGGAGTGCTTGTGATGATGCTTTCCATCAGCCCTCTGATGACTCTTGTGGCACTGATGATTTTGCCTGTTTCCATCGGAATGATTTCTCTTATCATGAAAAAATCCCAGCGTTATTTCCGTCGGCAGCAGGAATATCTGGGAAATGTAAACGGCCAGGTGGAGGAAATTTATTCCGGTCATAATATAATCCGTGCGTTTAACAAAGAGCAGGAAGTGACAGAAACCTTTGAAAAAACAAATAGCAAGCTATATGATTCTGCCTGGAAGTCTCAGTTCTTTTCAGGAACAATGATGCCAATCATGCAATTCGTCGGGAATCTGGGATATGTAGGTGTGGCAATGCTTGGCGGGTATCTGGCGATCAGGAAAACGATTGAAGTAGGAGACATCCAGTCTTTTACCCAGTATGTAAGGAATTTCACACAGCCGATTCAACAGGTGGCACAGGTTGCGAATATGCTCCAGACGGCGGCGGCCGCTTCAGAACGTGTTTTTGAATTTCTGGAAGAAGAGGAAGAAGACCAGACAGCTGCGAATCCGGTGTCCGTAGAAGGACTTCAGGGAAATGTCACATTTAAAAATGTACGTTTCGGATACCGCCCGGAAAAAATTATCATCCACGATTTCTCTGCGGATGTTAAAGAAGGACAGAAAATCGCGATTGTCGGTCCGACGGGTGCTGGGAAGACAACAATGATTAAACTTCTCATGAGATTTTATGATGTAAACAGCGGCGCGATACTTGTGGATGGGCACGATATAAGGGATTTCAACAGAAATGAGCTGAGAGAAATGTTTGGGATGGTGCTCCAGGATACATGGCTGTTCCACGGAACGATCCGTGATAACATCCGATACGGAAAGCTGGATGCCACAGAGGAGGAAATTATCAGCGCGGCGAAAGCGGCGAGGGCTCACCGGTTTATCCAGACGCTTCCCGGCGGTTATGATATGGAACTGAATGAAGAGGCAAGCAATGTATCCCAGGGGCAAAAACAGCTCCTGACGATAGCAAGGGCAATTCTGGCTGACCCGAAGATACTGATTCTGGATGAAGCCACCAGTTCGGTAGATACCAGGACAGAAATACAGATCCAGAAAGCAATGGATACACTGATGAAGGGAAGAACCAGTTTTATAATAGCACACCGTCTTTCCACAATCCGGGATGCGGATATGATTCTTGTCATGAAAGACGGAGATATCGTGGAACAGGGAAATCATGAAGAATTGCTCAGCCGCGGAGGATTTTATGCGGAACTGTACAATTCACAGTTTGATAAAACATCAAATCTTGCCTGAATTTCACACCGGGTGCGAAAAATCACGGTTAAATAATCAAAGGATTTGTCCATCCGGCATATCTTTGTAAAAAATCATGTAAAAATTCAGGTCTTCTGATACCTTAATCAATATTGTAAAAAATCGGGAAATCGTCTATACTTTGTATGGGCGTTTTCTTGATTTTCGGGAATAGTCAACAGAGTAAGTGTTAATATGAAGATGGGTTTAGTTAACCATACGGGAAGTTTTATAGATTTTTAAAGAACAGGAAGGTTTGGATGGGTATGAAATGGAATAAATTTCGTTTAAAGACAACAACGGCGGCAGAGGATATTATTATCAGCATGCTGACAGACCTGGGGGTTGAAGGGGTAGAGATCGAGGATAAGGTGGCCCTCACTCAGGCAGATAAGGAGCAGATGTTTGTGGATATTCTTCCGGAAGTGGGAGAGGACGACGGTATTGCATATCTTAGTTTTTATCTGGAAGAGGGAGAAGAGACAGACCGGATTCTTGCCGGCGTGAAACAGGAGCTTGATGAAATGAGTTCCTGGCTGGATATCGGGGAGGCATCCATTGAGGAATCCCAGACGGAGGATGTGGACTGGATCAATAACTGGAAACAGTATTTCCACCAGTTTTATATTGATGATATCCTGATTATCCCTTCGTGGGAAGAAGCGAAGCCGGAGGATGAAGGGAAAATGATCATCCATATTGATCCGGGCACTGCGTTTGGAACGGGGATGCACGAGACCACACAGCTTTGTATCCGCCAGATACGCAAATATATGACAGAAGGGGCAGAAATCCTCGACGTCGGCTGCGGAAGCGGAATTCTGGGAATGCTCGCATTAAAATTCGGAGCAGCATATTCTGTGGGGACAGACCTCGATCCCTGTGCGATTGATGCCACCCATGAGAATATGGAAGCAAACGGAATCGGCAGGGAACAGTATGAGATTATGATCGGAAATATTATCGATGATCCGCAGGTGCAGGAGAAGGTCGGGTATGAAAAGTATGATATTGTTGCCGCCAATATTCTTGCCCCGGTTCTTGTGGAACTGACGCCTGTTATCGTGAATCAGCTCAAACCGGGCGGGATCTATATTACAAGCGGCATTATCGATGATAAAGAGCGGATGGTGGTTGATGCCGTGAAAAAAGCCGGTCTCGAATTGCTGGAAGTGAATTATCAGGGAGAATGGGTATCTGTAACTGCCAGAAAGAATTAATGTCGTAACAAACCGGAAGAATTTTTTTCCGGGAAGTTTTATTTCGGTTCTGAGGAAATTTCAGAAGAATTAAAGGAGAATGACAGAATGCATCATTTTTTTGTCAGCCCGTCCCAGATTGAGGAGGGGACAATCCCTGTATCAGGGACGGATTTGAATCATATAAAAAATGTTCTTCGCATGAAGACTGGTGAGCAGGCGGAAATCAGTGACGGAATCGGCAGGAGATATTTGTGTGAGCTTCTTGCTTATGAGCCGGGGTGTGCACGATTTAAAATGCTGGAATCACTGGAGGGAGACCGGGAGCTTCCTTCCAGAATTTATCTGTTCCAGGGACTGCCTAAGGCAGATAAGATGGAACTGATCATCCAGAAAGCCGTGGAACTGGGCGTTTTCGAGATCATTCCTGTTGCGACAAAACGCGCGGTAGTAAAGCTGGATGAGAAGAAAGCGGAGAAAAAGATAATCCGCTGGAACGCTATTGCCGAAGGCGGGGCAAAACAGTCGGGCAGAAGCCGGATCCCTAAGGTTACGGATGTTATGTCCTTTGACCGGGCGGTGGAGACTGCCAAGGAATTGGATGTGCTTCTGATCCCTTATGAAAAAGCAGAGGGCATGGAAGCAACCCGACAGATGATAAGCGGCATAAAAAGAGGGCAGTCTGTAGGTGTTTTTATCGGCCCGGAAGGCGGATTTGAAGAAGAAGAAGTGAAAAAAGCATCGGAGGCGGGCGCAGTGCCGGTCACTTTGGGAAAAAGAATTCTGCGCACAGAGACAGCCGGTCTTTCCGTGCTGTCGATACTGATGTATCATCTGGAATAAATAAATCATATAGTATTGTAAGAAACAAGTCGTGCGTTTTTTGAATAATAAATGGAAAGGGAAGTTAATCATGGAAATATATCTGGACAATTCGGCTACGACACGATGCTATCCGGAAGTAGGAAAGCTGGTATACCAGGTGATGTGCCAGGACTATGGAAATCCATCCTCCATGCACAGGAAAGGCATGGAAGCAGAGCACTATATACGGGATGCAAAAGAAACGATTTCGAAGACATTAAAAGTATCGCCGAAGGAAATCTTTTTTACTTCGGGAGGTACAGAAAGTGATAATCTGGCGCTGATCGGGGCGGCCAGGGCAAACCGCAGGATGGGAAATCATCTGATCACTTCCTCCATAGAACATCCTGCAATCCTGAATACGATGCGCTATCTGGAGGAGGAAGAGGGATTCCGTGTTACATGGCTTCCGGTCGATGCGGACGGCAGAATCAGTCTGGAGGCTTTGAAAGAGGCTCTCTGCAGAGAAACAATACTCGTTTCCGTTATGTATGTAAATAACGAAGTGGGTTCTGTCCAGCCTGTTGCAGAGGCTGCCAGGATCGTGAAAAATTATAATCCGAGAATTTTGTTCCACACGGATGCCGTACAGGGGTACGGGAAATATTATATTTATCCGAAACGTCTTGGAATTGACATGCTTTCTGCAAGCGGCCATAAAATTCACGGACCGAAAGGGGTCGGCTTTTTATATATTGGCGACAGAGTAAAAATAAAACCGGTCATGTTCGGCGGCGGGCAGCAGAAAAACATCCGCTCCGGCACGGAAAATGTTCCGGGAATAGCGGGTCTGGGACTTGCGTCGGAGATGATTTATCAGGACCTGGAAGCGAAGGTCGAAAAAATGCGGGAACTGAAAGCCTATTTTATCGAAGGTATCCGGGGAATGGAACGGACGGTGATTCACGGGCTTTGCGATGAGAGCAGTGCACCCCATATAATAAGCGTGGGATTTGCGGGTGTGCGGAGTGAAGTCCTGCTTCATACACTGGAGGAGAAAGAGATTTATGTTTCAGCCGGTTCGGCATGCGCCTCCAACCATCCTGCAATCAGCGGGGTACTCAAAGGTATCGGCGTCCCCAGAGAATACCTGGAATCGACGCTCAGGTTCAGCCTGTCGGAGTTTACGACAAAAGAAGAAATTGACTGCACTCTGGAAACACTGTATAATTGTGTTCCAATGCTGCGGAGGTATACCCGCCATTAAAGGCGGAAAGCTATAAGACAAGGAGAAGAAGATATGGAATTTCATTCATTTCTGATAAAGTACGGGGAAATCGGAATCAAAGGGAAAAACAGGTATTTGTTTGAGGATGCCCTGGTCCGCCAGATTCGTTTTGCCCTGAAGGACGTGGACGGCTCTTTCTATGTGCACAAGGCGCAGGGACGTGTATATGTTGACTGTGAAGGTGCTTATGATTATGAGGAAACGGTTGAGAGTTTAAAGAGAGTATTTGGCATCGTGGGAATCTGCCCGGTCGTGCGTCTGGAAGATCAGGGATTTGAACAATTAAAAAAAGATGTCGCTGCATATATAGATGATGTTTATGAGAATAAGAATTTTTCTTTTAAGGTGGAGGCGAGAAGAAGCCGTAAGCAGTACCCGATGACATCTATGGAGATGAACTGCAGCCTGGGCGAAGTGATTCTTGATACATTTCCGGAGACAAGAGTCGATGTGCATCATCCGGATGTACGCCTGAACGTAGAAGTAAGAGAAGAGATTTATTTGTATTCAGATATTATACCGGGACCGGGCGGAATGCCGGTGGGCACGAACGGAAGCGCAATGCTTCTTCTGTCGGGAGGAATCGACAGCCCGGTTGCCGGATATATGGTCTCAAAACGCGGCGTCGAGCTGGAGGCAACATATTTTCACGCGCCGCCGTACACAAGCGAGAGGGCAAAGGAAAAGGTCGTAGAGCTGGCAAGGCTTGTTTCCAGATATGCAGGACCGATCAAGCTCCATGTTGTTAGTTTTACGGACATCCAGCTTTACATTTATGAACAGTGCCCTCATGAAGAACTGACAATAATCATGCGCCGCTATATGATGAGGATTGCGGAAGCGTTTGCAAAAAAAGACGGATGCCTTGGGCTTATCACAGGTGAAAGCATCGGACAGGTGGCAAGTCAGACGATGCAGAGCCTTCTGGCTACCAATGCAGTATGTACACTTCCGGTGTACCGTCCGCTGATCGGGTTTGATAAGAAAGAAATCGTTGAAATTTCGGAAAAAATCGATACGTATGAAACATCTATTCAGCCGTTTGAAGACTGCTGTACCATTTTCGTGGCAAAACATCCGGTCACGAAACCGAATCTGGAATGGATCGAGCGTTCTGAACTGAAGCTCGCGGAAAAAATAGACGAGCTGGTGCAGACAGCGATTGATACAGTGGAAATTATTGAAGTGAAGTAACAGTTCAGCCATAATCGAAAAGGTGTGCAAATCATGCTTGCATGAAAGAGTACGCCGCATCGATTATGAGCTTAGCGCCTGAAAATGAGCAAAAATAGCTGCGAAGCAGCGGAAAGCACAGCACCAGAGGTGCGTTTTGCGAATGGCGCGTGCTGAACTGTTACGAAGTGAAATAATGAAGAAAAGGCTGCCTCAACTGAGACAGCCTTAAAATTCGGGTAATAGTTATTTGATGATGTAAGCGTCCAGAGCAGTGAGGATATCATCCAGGTCGCTGTCAGCATGAATGTTAAGATCAATAGGTTTTGAAAGGTCTAAACTGAAAATGCCCATGATGGACTTTGCATCAATCACATATCTGCCGGATACCAGGTCAAAATCATTATCGTACTTGGTAATTACATTTACAAAGGATTTTACTTTGTCGATCGAATTTAAAGAAATCTGTACTGTTTTCATTATGGAATACCTCCTTGAAATAATGTTCAGAGCCTGTGCTCTACGTTTATTCTACGAGATACAAGTATAAAAGTCAAGAAAGCAACAGGAAAAATTTAGGTGGTGGTTTGGGTGTGAACAGCAGCGCTGCAGCTTATAGGTGGGCATCAGTGCGTCTGCGGATAAAAAGACTGTATTAAGAAAATGGACAGGAGTTGAGAAATTTATGAAAAAAGTGGCGCTTCATAATCTGGGGTGTAAGGTGAATGCTTATGAAACAGAAGCGATGCAGCAGATGCTGGAGAGAGAAGGGTATGAGATCGTCCCGTTTCAGGAAGGGGCAGACATTTATATAATCAATACCTGTACCGTTACCAATATTGCGGACCGGAAATCAAGGCAGATGCTGCACCGTGCTAGGAAAATGAATCCGGACGCTATTGTGGTGGCGACGGGATGTTACGTGCAGGCACAGGAGGATGAAAACCATCCCGCGGATCCATGTATCGACATCATCATCGGTAATAATAAAAAGAAGGATCTGATATCAGTACTTAAGGCTTATGAAAACAGAAAAGCCCAAAAAGAAGTGATCGATATCGGTCACACGACGGAGTATGAGGAACTAAAGCTTACAAAGACGGGGGAACATACCCGCGCATATATCAAAGTTCAGGACGGATGCAATCAGTTCTGTTCTTATTGTATTATTCCCTTTGCAAGGGGGCGCGTAAGGAGCAGGAAGCCGGAGGATGTGGTATCAGAAGTTTCCCGTCTTGCAGAAAACGGATATCAGGAGGTCGTGCTGACAGGAATCCATCTGAGCTCATATGGCATTGATCTGAGAAATGAAGCTGAGGAAAACGAAACGGAACCGGACGGCAGCGGACATCCGGATTTATTGTCGCTGATTCTTAAAGTGCATGAGGTTGAAGGAATACAGCGTATCAGGCTGGGCTCCCTTGAGCCGCGGATTATCACTGAGAGATTCGTACGGACTATTGCATCTCTGCCGAAAATATGCCCGCATTTCCATCTGTCTCTTCAGAGCGGGTGTGATGTGACGCTTAGGAGGATGAACCGAAGATACACAAGTGCGGAATATTATGAAAAATGTGAGCTGCTGCGGGAATATTTTGACAATCCTGCGCTTACTACAGACATAATCGTGGGATTTCCCGGGGAGACAGAAGAAGAGTTTGCGGCATCAAAGGCTTTTGTCGATAAGGTTAATTTTTATGAAACGCATATTTTTAAGTATTCTAAAAGGGAAGGGACAAAAGCTGCAGTTATGGAGAATCAGATTCCGGAAACCGTGAAAACAAAAAGAAGTGCTGAGATGATCGAACTCGGCAGAATAAAACAGGCTGAATATGAAAAAAGTTTTCTGGGAAAAGAAGTGGAAGTGCTTGTTGAAGAACAGATCCATGAACAAGGGCGAAGCGTGTTTATCGGCCATACAAAGGAATATCTGAAGGTCAGGCTGGATGCGGAGGAGAATCTGGAGAATCAGATTGTCAGTATTGTGCTGGATGAGCGGCATCTTACGACTTGATCTGCTTTTTGTCACAGGCATATTGGAGAAAAAACGCTTCCTGTTACAGTCCGTATTCTAACCACCGCCTATATGTACACTCGCCGTGCTGGTTCACTCAGGTTTAGCACTTCGTGCCAAGACCGCTTTATCGGTGAACTGTTATGGAATATTAAAATATGCATTGAATTTTGTATAAATTTATATTAAAATGTTAAATAGGGTGTCTGGCAGTATTGCCGGATTTATACGCATCAAGGGCATTTCCCGATTTAGAAGCGTAATGGATTCACCGTCCGGAAGGAAATGACGGGCGGTGCAGCAGGAAACTTGTAAACAATTGTACGCCAATGAAAGATAGGGCAGAAACAGGCAGAAATTAGGCAAAAGAAATGGAGGGAAAGACATGGGCGATTTGAGTAATACACAATTCTTCCAGGTTGAGCCGGGACCGCAGATTTCAGCGAAGGATATTCTGGAGATTGTGTATAAAGCATTGAAAGAAAAAGGGTATAATCCTGTCAACCAGATCGTTGGTTACATTATGTCCGGAGACCCAACCTATATAACCAGCTATAACGGGGCGCGGAGTCTTGTTATGAAGGTGGAGAGGGACGAGCTTGTGGAAGAGCTGCTGAAATCGTATATTAAAAGCAACTCATGGGAATAATACACAATGAGAGTAATAGGACTTGATTACGGGACGAAGACGGTAGGTGTGGCAATCAGCGACGCACTGGGACTGACTGCACAGGCGGTTGAAACAATTGAGAGAAAAGAGGAGAACAAACTGAGGCGTACCTGTGCCCGCATTGAGGAACTGATCCGCGAGTATGGGGTGGATCGTATCGTGCTGGGATTTCCCAAGCATATGAACAATGATATTGGTGAGCGTGCAGAGAAGGCACTGGAATTCGGAAAGATGCTGAAAAGACGTACAGGTCTGGAAGTTATTATGTGGGATGAACGCCTGACAACAGTTGCTGCGGAACGTGTATTGATCGAAAGCAACGTAAGGCGTGAGAACAGAAAAAAGTATATCGATAAAATTGCTGCGGTATTTATTCTTCAGGGATACCTGGATTCTGTTTCTGCCGGGGACGGCACATCAGGATGGCATCCGGAAGAAAACTGAGAATAAGGGGATTTTTATGGAAAAGATTACATTTACATTTGACGGGATGGATGAGACAGCAGAATTTTATGTGCTGGAGCAGACAATGATTAATGGCTGTAACTATATTCTGGTAACGGATTCCGATTCTGACGAAGATGACGCAGAATGTATGATTTTGAAGGATACCGGACTGGGATCAGAACAGGATACCGTTTATGAGATAGTAGAAGACGATACAGAACTGGCTGCAGTATCTAAGGTGTTTGAAGAATTATTGGAGGACATTGATATTACAATGTAAAAAACGGATCTGCCGGTGGCCTGCTGATGCAGGTGATGTTTTATAACCGGCTGCCTCACTGACGCAGATGTATGGCGCGTACGGACAACTGCTGATACATAGTTATGGAGGTGTATATTTTTTGAAGAAAGGAACTAACAGAAAACTGCGCATTATTCCGCTGGGCGGACTTGAGCAGATTGGAATGAATATAACTGCCTTTGAATATGAAGACAGTATTGTTGTAGTAGATTGTGGACTTGCATTTCCGGAAGATGACATGCTGGGAATAGATCTTGTGATTCCTGATGTCACATATTTAAAAGATAATATAGAGAAGGTCAAAGGATTCGTGATCACTCACGGACATGAGGACCATATCGGGGCATTGCCCTATATCCTGAAAGATTTGAATTTGCCTATTTATGCCACAAAGCTTACAATGGGAATCATCGAAAATAAGCTGAAAGAGCATAATCTGATGCGTTCCACAAGGCGTAAAGTCGTGCAGCATGGTCAGTCGATCAATCTTGGGAAATTCAGAATCGAATTTATTAAGACAAATCATAGCATTCAGGACGCTTCCGCACTGGCAATTTATTCACCGGCAGGTATTGTCGTGCATACGGGAGATTTCAAAGTAGATTACACACCGGTGTTCGGAGATGCGATTGACCTGCAGAGATTTGGGGAGATCGGGAAAAAGGGCGTGCTGGCGCTGATGTCAGACAGTACTAACGCGGAGCGTAAAGGGTTCACGCAGTCAGAAAAGACGGTCGGCATAACATTTGACCACATTTTTGCGGAGCACCAGAACAGACGTATTATTATTGCTACATTCGCGTCAAATGTAGATCGTGTGCAGCAGATTATTAATTCCGCATATAAATATGGCAGGAAGGTTGTCGTAGAGGGACGAAGCATGGTAAATATTATCTCCACCGCTTCTGAACTGGGATATCTGAACGTGCCGGAACACACGCTGATCGAGATTGATGAGATGCGGAATTATCCGCCGGAGAAGATGGTACTAATCACGACAGGCAGCCAGGGCGAATCTATGGCGGCATTGTCGCGTATGGCGGCAGATGTGCACAGAAAGGTGAGCATTCAGCCGAATGATACCATTATTTTCAGTTCGAACCCGATTCCGGGGAATGAAAAATCTGTTTCCCGTGTAATCAATGAGCTTTCTGCAAAAGGGGCTAATGTGATTTTCCAGGATGCGCATGTTTCCGGACATGCCTGCCAGGAAGAACTGAAATTGATTTATTCACTTGTGAGACCGAAATATGCGATTCCGGTGCATGGTGAATACCGTCATTTGAAAGCGAATTCAGAGATCGCAATGTCACTTGGAATTCCGAAAGAAAATGTATTTATCCTTCAGTCGGGGGATGTGCTTGAATTGAGCGATGATTCGGCAAAGGTTGCAGATAAAGTTCATACAGGGGCGATTCTGGTAGACGGGCTCGGTGTGGGCGATGTAGGAAATATCGTTCTGCGTGACCGCCAGCATCTGGCACAGGATGGGATTATTATTGTTGTCATGACATTAGAAAAAGGAACGAACCGTCTCCTGGCAGGACCGGATATTGTATCCAGAGGCTTTGTCTACGTGAGAGAATCCGAGGGTCTGATGGAGGAAGCAAGACAAGTGGTTTCTGATGTCCTGGATAAATGTCTGTCAGGGCGTTATGTGGACTGGAACAGAATTAAGATGTCCATCAGAGATGGAATGAATGATTATATCTGGAAAAAGACAAAGAGAAGACCAATGATTATTCCGATTATTATGGATGTGGAAGTGTAGATATGATAGTAGATGAACGGATTGTGACATTCATCAATTCGTTGGAGACAGAGAACAGTATCATATTGGAAGACATTGAAAAAGAAGCTCTCGCAGCGTCTGTGCCGATTATCCGTAAAGAGATGCAGAGCTTTCTCAAAGTGCTTTTGAGCATACAAAAACCTACGTGCATCCTCGAAGTGGGGACCGCAGTAGGTTTCTCTGCGCTATTGATGAGTGAATATGCGCCGCAAGGCTGTACAATAACAACTATAGAAAATTATGAAAAAAGAATACCGATAGCCCGCGAAAATTTCAGACGGGCGGGAAAAGAAGGGCAGATTACGTTGATAGAAGGAGATGCCGCAGAAGTCCTGAAAAAGCTGGGCGGGACATATGATTTTATTTTTATGGATGCGGCAAAGGCACAGTATATCCATTATCTGCCGGAAGTGCTGCGCCTGCTGAAGGACGGAGGGGTGCTGGTGTCTGATAACTGCCTTCAGGAGGGAAATGTGATTGAATCCCGTTTCGCGGTGGAGAGAAGAGACCGTACCATTCATGCAAGGATGCGGGAGTATTTATATGAAATCAAGCACAACGAACAATTGATCACATCCATACTTCCGCTGGGAGACGGAGTGGCGGTCAGCGTAAAGAGAGGAGAAACAAATGGCAAGACATCCTGAATTACTGGTTCCGGCCAGCAGCCTGGAAGTGTTGAAAACGGCAGTAATATTCGGTGCAGATGCTGTCTATATCGGCGGAGAAGCATTTGGGCTTCGTGCGAAAGCAAAAAATTTCTCTATGGAAGAAATGAAAAAGGGAATTGAGTTTGCACATGAACGCGGGGTCAAGGTGTATGTGACAGCCAATATCCTGGCGCATAACCGGGATCTGGAAGGTGTGCGGGAGTATTTCAAAGAGTTAAAGGAAATAAAGCCGGATGCACTGATAATTGCAGACCCCGGTGTGTTTGAAATTGCGAAAGAAGTCTGCCCGGAAATCGAGCGGCATATCAGTACTCAGGCGAATAATACGAATTATATGACTTATCAGTTCTGGTATAAACAGGGGGCAAGCCGTGTTGTCTCAGCCAGGGAGCTTTCCATGGAAGAACTGAAGGAGCTGAGGGCGAATATTCCGGCGGAACTGGAGATTGAAACATTTATTCATGGTGCAATGTGCATTTCTTATTCGGGGAGATGTCTGCTGAGTAATTATTTTACCGGGCGTGACGCAAATCAAGGGGCGTGCACGCATCCGTGCCGCTGGAAATATGCCGTGGTGGAAGAGACCCGTCCGGGTGAGTATATGCCGGTTTATGAGAATGAGAGAGGAACTTATATCTTCAACTCAAAAGATCTGTGTATGATCGAGCATATTCCGGAATTGATCGATGCGGGTATCGACAGCCTGAAAATTGAAGGCAGAATGAAGACTGCGCTGTATGTTGCAACGGTAGCCCGGACATACCGCAGGGCGCTGGATGATTATGCAAAAGACCCGGAATTGTACCGTAAGAATATGCCCTGGTATCTGGAGCAGATTTCGAATTGTACGTACCGTCAGTTTACGACCGGATTTTTTTTCGGGCGGCCTGATGAAAAATCACAGATTTATGACAGCAATACTTATGTGAAAGAATACACATATCTCGGAATCGTCGGAAAAGTGGAGAACGGACTTTGCAGGATTGAACAGAGAAATAAATTTTCCGTGGGCGAGACGATTGAGATTATGAAGCCTGACGGAAGAAATGACGAGGTAGTTGTAAAAAGAATCCTTAATGAAGAGGGACAGGAACAGGAAAGTGCTCCGCATTCAAAACAGATTTTGCATATTGAACTGACAGGAAATGCAGATAAATATGATATTTTAAGAAGAAAGGAGTAAGTGTTAATATGGAAAATTTTGTGTTTTACAGCCCGACATATTTTTTGTTTGGGAAAAATGAAGAAGAAAAAGCAGGAAAATACGTGAGACGCTTCGGTGGAAGTAAGGTTATGGTGCATTTTGGCGGCGGCTCGGTAAAACGTTCAGGTTTGCTTGACAGAGTTGAGGCATCTCTGGCTGCGGAAGGTATTGCGTATGTTGAGTTGG
Organism: Lachnospiraceae bacterium; assembly: GCA_004556565.1. Taxonomy (GTDB): domain Bacteria; phylum Bacillota; class Clostridia; order Lachnospirales; family Lachnospiraceae; genus Schaedlerella. Next base: position 26,261 of record SFGN01000013.1, read on the forward strand.
GCGGTGTGCGGCCAAATCCGAGAAGCGGGCTGGTATATGAAGGAATAGAATTGTGCCGGAGGGAAGGTGTGGATTTTATTCTGGCAGTTGGCGGGGGGAGTACGATCGACTCTGCAAAGGCGATTGCAGCCGGAGTCGTATATGAAGGTGATTTCTGGGATTATTATCAGGATAAACCGGTAGAAAAAGCACTTCCGGTGGGAACAGTCCTGACGATCGCGGCAGCAGGAAGCGAAGGATCTCCGGATTCTGTGATTACGAAAGAAGATGGAATGTTTAAACGTGGAGCGTCAGGCGAGGCACTGCGGCCGGTATTTTCCATTCTGAATCCGGCACTGACACAGACATTGCCGCCGTATCAGACCGCATGCGGCATTACAGATATTATGGCGCATCTGCTGGAAAGATATTTTACAAACACAAAAGATGTGGAGGTGACAGACCGTCTGCTGGAGGGACTTCTGCTTACTATGGTGCATGAAGCACCCCGCGTCATCGCAGATCCGGATAATTATGAGGCGAGGGCAAATATTATGTGGGCTGGTATGATGGCGCATAATAATTCCTGCGGTGTCGGCCGGGAGCAGGATTGGGCAAGTCACGCAATAGAGCATGAGTTGTCGGCAGTGTATGACTGTGCACATGGAGCCGGTCTGGCTGTTGTGTTCCCGGCGTGGATGACTTACAATATGAAGCATGATATAAATCGTTTTGCACAGCTTGCAGTCCGTGTATGGGGATGTCAGATGGATTTTGCCCATCCCGAAGTAACCGCGAAAGCGGGCATAGACAGTTTCCAACGTTTCCTGAAGTCCATAGGTATGCCTGTTGATTTTGCAGAACTGGGAGCAAAGGAAGATGATATTCCGGCAATGGCACATAATGCATGTTATGGTGACGGCGGATGCGGAGAAATCGGAGGATTTGTAAAATTAAAAGAACAAGATGTGGTGAATATTTACAAATTGATGATATAAAATGAAATATAGAATGGAATATTAGGAATTATTTGTCAATACTTGAAAATGTATCAGATTTTTTGTATAATATTTCGTAAGTGTGTTTCGGCATACTAATAGTATATCAATATCAAAAGGAGAAGGGTTATGAAGGATCAAAATGAGTTCAAGCCATACATTCCTGCGGAGAAAATCACGCCTGAGTTTACAGTCACATCTATTATCATGGGCGTACTTCTTGCGGTTGTGTTTGGTGCCGCTAACGCGTATCTGGGACTGCGTGTTGGCATGACAGTATCCGCATCCATTCCGGCTGCGGTTATTTCAATGGGTGTAATCCGTGTGATTATGCGCAAAAACTCCATTCTGGAGAGTAATATGGTGCAGACAATCGGGTCTGCAGGCGAATCTCTGGCTGCTGGTGCTATTTTCACACTTCCTGCTCTGTTTTTGTGGGCGGCAGAGGGAAAAATGGACAAGCCGGGAATTATTGAAATCACATTAATTGCACTGCTTGGCGGTATGCTTGGCGTGCTGTTCATGGTTCCGCTTAGGAATGCCCTTATTGTAAAAGAGCATGGCGTTCTCCCGTATCCGGAAGGAACTGCCTGTGCAGAAGTGCTTCTGGCAGGAGAAGAAGGCGGCGCAAATGCGTCTACCGTATTTGCCGGGATGGGATTTGCGGCAGTATTTAAATTTATCATTGACGGACTGAAGGCTGTTCCGAGCGAGGTATCCTTCCGTGTGAAGGGGTATGCAGGTGAGGTCGGAACTCAGATTTATCCGGCTGTTATGAGCGTCGGCTACATCTGCGGACCAAAGATTTCTTCCTATATGTTTGCGGGTGGTCTTGTGAGCTGGCTTGTCCTGATTCCGCTCATCGTACTGTTCGGTGCGGACATGATTCTTTATCCGGGAACAGCCCCGATCGGAGAAATTGGGGAAGCTATATTCGTTATATCGGAGCCGGAGCTTTGGCAGCAGGCGGTATCATCAGCCTGATCAAATCACTTCCGCTTATCGTACGTACATTCCGTGATGCGCTTAAGAGCATGAAAGGTTCTATGTCTGCCGGCACAAAGCGTACAGAACAGGATCTTAACATGAAGATTATTCTTATCAGCATAGCAGCACTTACGGTTCTTATCTGGCTTGTACCGGCAATTCCGGTTACATTGCTGGGAGCAATTATTATTGTTATTTTTGGTTTCTTTTTTGCAACAGTATCTTCCAGAATGGTTGGTCTGGTAGGAAGCAGTAATAACCCGGTATCAGGTATGGCAATTGCTACACTTTTGTTTGCAACAATTATCCTGAAACTGACGGGTGATACAGGCGCGCACGGTATGAAAGGCGCGATTGCGATTGGTTCGATCATCTGTATCGTGGCAGCAATTTCCGGTGACACATCTCAGGATTTGAAGACAGGATATCTGCTTGGCGCTACTCCGAAGAAACAGCAGATCGGTGAGCTGGTCGGAGTTGTCGCATCTGCGTTTGCCATCGGCGGAGTACTGTACCTTCTGGATGCGGCATGGGGATTCGGTTCACAAGAGCTTGGCGCTCCTCAGGCAACACTTATGAAAATGATCATCGAAGGTGTTATGGACAGCAATCTTCCTTGGGCGCTGGTATTTGTGGGCGTATTTCTTGCGATTGTTGTTGAAATTCTTGGAATTCCGGTTCTTCCGTTTGCAATCGGTGTTTATCTTCCGGTGCAGCTGAACGCATGTATCATGGTAGGTGGTCTTGTACGTCTTGTATTTGACCGTATGAAGAAGGAAGAGAAAGAAAAAGAGCGTATCATCAGCGATGGTGTCCTGTACTGCTCAGGTATGATTGCCGGTGAAGGTCTTGTGGGAATCCTGCTTGCACTTCTGGCGGTATTTGGAGTAGATAAGGTAATTGATATTTCCGGAATGCTGAATCTTCCGACTGCAGCTGCCAATATTGCAAGTCTTGTAGTATTTGCACTTGTCATCCTCAGCCTGCTGAAGTTCTCTGTATGGAAGAAGAAAAAAGCGGGTAAATAAGGCATGAGTAAGAAGAAAAAAGAGGCTTCGGAGAATTATCTGGAGCGGCGTCCGAAAAGGCCGGAAGGTATCGAATGGTCCTCTGACGAGGGGGGAATGGTAACGCTTCATATTGTGAATACGGGAATGATGAAACGTATTACGCAGAAGCTGCTTCACAAGCCCAAGGTGTCCCATATCCATCTGGATGAGATGGGAAGCTTTATATGGCCTCTTCTTGACGGGGAGAAAAATATCATTGAGCTTGGGAAAGTGGTGGATGAGCGTTTCGGTGAAAAAGCCCGGCCGCTGTATGAAAGGCTTGCAAAATTTTTTCAGATACTGGACAGCTATCATTTTGTGGAGTGGACAGAAAAAACAAAATGAGGATAAAGAAAAGATAACAGGTGGAGTGAGGTTCTTTGAATCTCGCTCCTTTTTTATTGCTTTACCGTTCGTAAAAGCTGACGGCAATAATTTTTCTGTATGCACAGGAGTGTTGAGAAAACGTCTTTGGGGAAAGTATGTATCAGGAGACTGTACCGGGCAGTGCCAGACAGTACTCCTTGATGGAATTGTCTGCTGGAGATAGGATTTATTGTTAAAAGAAAGCTCTTAGTTTCTCAACCGCACTCTTTTCAATTCGTGAAACATATGAGCGGGAGATGCCCATCTGACGGGCAATCTCCCGCTGTGTATATTGTTCTCCGTTATAAAGCCCATACCTCATTTTCAGAACCAGACGTTCCCGTGCAGAAAGTTCGTGTTCAACTTTTTCATATAGTTTCTGTACATTTTCTTTCAGGTAAATTCTTTCAGGGACATCTTCTTCATCAGTTTCAATAATATCATACAGGTTAATCTCGTTTCCTTCCCGGTCAGTACCGATAGGCTCATAAAGAGAAATTTCCCTGCTGACTTTTTTCCTGGAACGAAGGTACATCAGTATTTCATTATCAATACATTTTGAAGCATAAGCCGCCAGGCGGTTTCCTTTCTCTGCATTGAATGTCATAACGGCTTTGATCAGACCTATAGTGCCTATAGACAGCAGATCTTCCTGTTCTTCTTCCGACTGATGATATTTTTTTACGATGTGTGCGACGAGACGGAGATTGCGTTCAATTAAAATGTGTTTCGCCTCAAGATCTCCTTCGGTATACTTCTGGATGTAATATTTTTCCTCCAAAGGCGTCAGCGGAGTGGGAAACGATTTCAAAATGCCACCTCTTTGCACATTTGATATAGTTTATGTGAAACCGGTGTTTTTTGTGCTTTTCCCAAATAAATACCTCAAAATGCTTACGTTTATGATCTGAAATAAGGGTGATGTCTGCGTCAGCAGGCATGTCCGTTTAGATAATGCTGCGCCTGGAAAGACAGGAACGTTATTCGACAACAACACTGATATATATCCAAAATATAATAAATATTAATATAAAAATAATGAATAAGGTTGACATATGGAAATAATAAGGATATAATAAGGCAAAATGAGATATACAGAACAGAAGTCTGTATAAATAACGCGTCGGCGGAAGAGGAGAGAAATATGAGTTTTTGTACGGTATTATCAGCAGCAATTTTTGGACTGAAGGTTGAGTTTGTGAATGTAGAGGCAGATGTCAGCAATGGACTTCCTGCATTTCACATGGTGGGATATTTATCTTCAGAAGTGCGGGAAGCGGCGGAGAGGGTGCGTACAGCGATCAAGAATTCTCAATTGGAATTTCCGGCTAAGAAAGTGGTCATCAATTTATCGCCGGCAACGATGAAGAAAAGAGGGGCCGCTTTTGATCTGCCGATTGCGCTGTCGATTCTTGCGTCACTTGGGCACCTGCATCCGGATCATCTAAAGAAACGGCTGATTGTGGGGGAACTGAGCCTTGACGGAAAGGTCCGTCCTGTGCCGGGGGTTTTACCGGTGGTCATGGAAGGGCGTGCAGCGGGAATCACTTCTTTTATTGTCCCGAAGTCAAATGCACCGGAAGGGGCTTTGGTTGATGGGGTTGAAGTGATAGGTGTGGGCAGTCTGAAGGAAGTGTACCTCTATCTTACAGGACAGCTTTGCCTTCAGCCGGAACCTCATGATTCTGCAGTTATGAATGAAGAACAGAAAGAAGACATGCCGGATTATCTTGACATATGTGGACAGGAAACAGTAAAAAGGGCATCAGAAGTGGCTGTTGCAGGCGGGCATAATCTTCTGCTGATCGGTCCTCCGGGAAGCGGAAAAACTATGACGGCACAGCGCATTTCTACAATTCTTCCTGAACTGACTTTTGAGGAAAGCATGGAAATTACAAAAATTTATAGTATCATGGGGCTTTTGGATGCAGAGCACCCGCTGATACGGTACAGACCGTTCAGAGTAGTGCATCACACGGCGACAAAGGCAGCAATGGTGGGAGGAGGATCTGTTCCTGTTCCCGGAGAAATCAGCCTTGCTCATCAGGGCGTGTTATTCTTGGATGAGCTGCCGGAGTTTCAGAAGCAGGTACTTGAGGTGCTCAGGCAGCCGTTGGAAGAGCGGCAGGTCCGGATTACGAGAGTGAACGGAAATTATCTGTTTCCGGCAAATTTTATGCTGGTTGCGGCCATGAACCCATGTCCCTGCGGATGCTACCCGGATTTGAACCGCTGTACCTGTACACCGGGACAGATACAGCATTATCTCGGGAAAATAAGTCAGCCGTTTCTAGACCGGATGGATATCTGTGTTGAATCGCCTAAGATAAGCTATGAAGCTCTGCATAATAAAAAGACGGTGGAAACTTCTGAAGAAATACGGAAAAAAGTATGCAGGGCGAGGGATGTTCAGAAACAGAGATATCGGGGGACAAATATTGTTTCCAATTCCATGATGGGCGCAGAAGAAATCAGGCAGTGGTGCGGACTGGAAGCAGAAGGGGAAGAACTGATGCGTCAGGCATTTTCCAGACTGGGACTTACGGCACGTACTTATCATAAGATATTGAAAGTTGCACGCACAATCGCGGATCTGGAAGGGAAAGAACGTATTCAGACCGCACATCTTCAGGAAGCAATAGGATACCGCACGATTGATAAAAAATATTGGGGGAGATAGATTGAAGTATCAACACTGGCTGGCTTCTGTACAGGGAATATCAGGACGAAAAAAGATTATGCTTCAGGAGCGCATGAAAACAGCAGAGGGTGTTTATTATATAGAAGAAACAGCCCTGGAACAATACGGGTTCTTAAACCGGAATGAAAAAAATAAACTGTTACAGGCAAAGCATATGTGGAAGCCGGACGAGGAATATGAAAAACTTATGAAAAAGGAAATACAGCTGATCACCTGCTTTGATGGCGGTTATCCAAAACGGCTCCGGCAGATACCTGACCGTCCTTACGGAATTTATTATAAGGGTTCCCTTCCCGCAGATCATATTCCGTCCGCAGCGCTTGTGGGGGCAAGAAACTGTACGGCTTATGGAGAAAAACATGCGAGGCTGCTGGCAGAGAAACTTGTCTGTGCAGGCGTAGAGATTATCAGTGGCATGGCAAAAGGGATTGACGGTGCCGCTCAGAGAGGAGCGTTGAACGGCGGCGGAAAAACCTATGCCATACTTGGCTGTGGTGTCGATATATGTTATCCGTCAGAGCACATAGGATTATATACGGATATCCTGGAAAACGGTGGAGGGATTCTTTCGGAATTTCCTCCCGGGATGAAACCGCTGGCTTATAACTTCCCAAAAAGAAACCGGCTGATCAGCGGGCTGTCGGATGCGGTTATAGTAATAGAAGCAAGGGAAAAAAGTGGTTCGCTCATTACTGCAGACATGGCACTGGAGCAGGGACGGGATGTATACGCACTTCCGGGGCCGGTTGACAGTGCACTCAGCAAAGGCTGCAACCGTCTGATATATCAGGGGGCAGCGCCGGTTTTATCAGCAGAACTCCTGATGCAGGATCTTGGAATCCAAAAGGCTGTTTTGCCTGCAGAAAGTAATGCGACAAAAAAAGTGCTTGAAAGTAAAGAAAATTTAGTGTATAGTTCAGTTTGTCTTTATCCGAAGAGCATAAGCCAGATGATCGATGAACTTTCGCTTCCGGCGCAGGAAGTCATGTGTGCGCTTGCTTCTTTGGAAATAAAAGGATATATAAAAGAAATATCAAAAAATTATTATATCAGAAATTAGGGGAGCGGATTCCGGAAGTCTGCTTTACTATTTGTTTTAGAAGGATTTAAAAAGCGGGAGACCGCTGATGGAGGAATGCAGTAAGATGGCACATTATCTGGTTATCGTGGAATCACCTGCGAAGGTGAAGACCATTAAAAAGTTCCTGGGAAGCAATTATACCGTTGCGGCTTCAAACGGTCATGTCCGGGATCTTCCGAAAAGTAAACTGGGGATAGATGTCGAGAATGATTATGAACCTCAGTATATTACCATAAGAGGAAAAGGAGATATCCTTGCGAGTTTAAGAAAAGAGGCGAAACGGGCAGATAAAGTTTATCTTGCGACTGACCCTGACCGTGAAGGAGAAGCAATTTCCTGGCATCTGGCAGCAGCACTGAAACTGGATGAAAAGAAGATGTGCCGCATTACTTTCAATGAAATAACAAAGAATGCAGTGAAGGCCTCACTGAAGGCTCCGCGTGAAATAAACATGGATCTTGTGGATGCCCAACAGGCACGGCGCGCTCTTGATAGGATGGTGGGATATCGAATCAGTCCGCTTTTATGGGCAAAAGTCAAAAGGGGATTAAGTGCCGGCCGTGTGCAGTCTGTTGCACTTCGTATTATTGCTGACAGAGAGGCAGAGATTAATGCGTTTATTCCGGAAGAATACTGGACACTTGACGTTAACCTGAAAATCAAAGGTGAAAAGCGTACGCTGACAGCCAGATTTTACGGAACTGAAAAAGAGAAAATGACGATTCGTTCAAGACAGGAAGTGGATAATATTCTGTCTGCGGTTGAAAATGCACAATATACAATTTCAAATATTAAAAAGGGGGAACGCGTGCGCCGTGCACCGCTTCCTTTTACAACAAGTACGCTGCAGCAGGAAGCAGCAAAAGTATTGAATTTCAGTACACAAAAAACCATGAGAATCGCCCAACAGTTATATGAAGGAATTGATATTAAAAAGAACGGGACTGTTGGTGTGATCACATATCTGCGAACTGATTCCACGCGGATTTCTGAGGAGGCTGATGCCGTTGCAAGAAAATATATCGCGGATACTTATGGAGAAGAATATGCTGACAGGGCACAGGCTGCGAAAAAGACTGAAAAGAAAATCCAGGATGCCCATGAAGCAATCCGGCCGACGGATATTAACAGGACACCGGCATCTTTGAAGGATTCACTTTCCAGAGACCAGTTCCGACTTTACCAGCTTATCTGGAAACGTTTTGTGGCAAGCCGGATGAAACCGGCAGTATATGAAACAACTTCCGTAAAGATTACTGCGGCGGGTTATTTGTTTACAGTTTCTGCTTCAAGGCTCGTTTTTGATGGATTCCGCCAGGTTTATATTGAGTCGGATGAAGAAAAAGAAGAAAACAACGTTTTGGTTAACGGCTTGGACGAGAATACGATACTTGAAAAGGATAGTGTCGATACAAAACAGCATTTTACGCAGCCACCCGCGCATTATACGGAAGCGACACTTGTAAAGACGCTCGAGGAACTGGGAATCGGACGTCCCAGCACCTATTCGCCTACAATCACTACAATTCTTGCCCGCAGATACATTACTAAAGAGGGAAAGAACCTATACATGACTGAAATCGGCGAGGTTGTTAACAATATCATGAAACAATCCTTCCCGAGTATTGTGGATGTTAACTTTACAGCCAACATGGAAGGACTTCTGGATATGGTAGAGTTGGGGAAAGTGCCATGGAAGGAAGTAATCCGTAATTTTTATCCTGATCTGGATGAGGCAGTCAGAATCGCAGAGAAGGAGCAGGAGAGCATCAAAATTGAAGATGAGGTGACAGATGTAATCTGTGATGAGTGCGGACGCAATATGGTGATAAAATATGGCCCTCACGGCAAATTTCTGGCGTGCCCGGGATTCCCGGAATGCAGAAATACTAAACCATATCTGGAAAAAATAGGTGTGACTTGTCCGGTATGCGGGAAAGACGTCGTTATAAGAAAAACCAAAAAAGGAAGAAAATATTACGGATGTGAGAATAATCCGGAATGTGATTTTATGTCATGGCAGAAGCCGTCAGCAGAGAAATGCCCGGAATGTGGCGGCTATATGGTTGAGAAGGGGAATAAGCTTGTTTGTGCTGATGAAAAGTGTGGATATGTAAGAACTATTCAAAAGTCGTGAAAAGAATCGGAAAGAAATAGAAAAGAAATAGAAATGCCGTTGCTATTTCAGAAATTGTATGATAACATAGTCTTGTTTAATAAAACTAATGAAAGTTGTGTGTACAATTCAAAGCTGGAGGAAAACAATGAGCGTACAGTTGTTAGATAAAACAAGAAAAATAAATAAACTGCTGCACAATAATAATTCCAGTAAAGTGGTATTTAATGATATATGTGCAGTGCTTACGGAGATACTGGAGTCCAATGTTCTGGTGGTGAGCAAAAAAGGCAAGATACTTGGAGTCAGCAGATGTTCCGGGGTAAAAGATATTGAGGAATTGCTTGCAAAATCTGTAGGTGGTCATATTGACGGAATGCTTAATGAGAGGCTTCTCAGTATTTTGTCGACAAAAGAAAATGTGAATCTGGAAACGCTGGGATTTTCTCCGGAAATTGTTAAAGGCTATCAGGCAATCATTACACCTATTGATATTGCGGGGGAACGCCTTGGAACATTGTTTATTTATAAGCAGGACAGTGCGTATGAAATAGACGATATTATCCTGAGCGAGTATGGAACGGCGGTTGTCGGTCTGGAGATGCTCCGTTCAGTGAACGAGGAAAGTGCTGAAGAATCCAGAAAGGAACATATTGTCCAATCTGCAATCAGCACGCTGTCATTTTCAGAGCTGGAGGCAATTATCCATATTTTTGATGAATTGCAGGGCACAGAGGGGATTCTTGTTGCCAGCAAGATTGCAGACCGTGTAGGCATTACCCGTTCCGTAATCGTCAATGCACTTCGCAAGTTTGAAAGTGCGGGTGTGATAGAATCCCGTTCATCCGGAATGAAGGGTACATATATTAAAGTTTTGAATGATTATGTATTTACGGAGTTGGACAAAATAAAAAAAGAACGATTATAAATGGCAGATTCTGTTTCATATCAACAATTAGTATCTGGAATGTTAATGAGGGTGTCAGGAATCTGATGCCCTTTATGTTATTATGCAGGCGGGAAAGGATTATTGTCTTTACGTGCTGAAAAAGCAGCTGTCATGCTTGAGCCGGCGGTAGGGAAAGAAAACAGGTATCCGCAAGATCCGCCACAAAAAGGAGGAAACAATCATGTATGAAGGTAATTCTGTAGATTTACAGATGGAAAAAACAATTTCTGCAGATGCGGTCTTTGATGATGCAACACACCGTTGTCAGGTTTTCAGGTATGTTATGGAAGAAGATTACATATACCTGAAATTGAAGGAAGATGACCTGTCAGCAATTTCACTGGATGCAAAGTATCAGTGTTATATTACCACAAAGACAGAACTTTTGTATTGTACCGGTGTTGTGAAGGAACGGTATCAGTCAGAGGACGGAAATATGATGATATTCCGGATTGAGAATGGATTCTATAATGTATCCGGAAAAAAAGGATTGTAAATAATAGAAAAAATCAGAAAAATACACTTCGCGGGCTGTATGAATGAACAATAACGGATATTAAGAAGAAAATAAGTTTATAAACTAATTATAAAAAATGAGATTCCGTGTTGACAAATCATAGGCGGAGTGTTATTTTATATTCACGGGTTAGCACTCGTAATAAACGAGTGCTAACAAGTACTGTTATAAAGTTTATATTGTAAAGCGTAGAGTGATCAAGGAGGTTTTGATAATGAAATTAGTACCATTGGGTGACAAGATTGTATTAAAGCAGCTGGAAGCAGAAGAGACGACGAAATCAGGAATTGTTTTGCCGGGACAGGCAAAAGAAAAACCACAGGAGGCAGAAGTGATTGCTGTGGGACCTGGCGGAATGGTTGACGGCAAAGAAGTGACTATGCAGGTTAAGGCAGGGGATAAAGTTATTTATTCCAAGTATGCAGGAACCGATGTTGAACTGGATGGAACAAAGTACATTATCGTAAAACAGAGTGATATACTGGCAATTGTTGAAGCCTGAGCTGCTGCAGATAAAAAATAACAGAGCTTCAGGGAAAATATAAGAACGGGTTGAAGGCAGATGCCTGACTCCCGGATTCGGAAAAAAGATTTCAAGTATGTAAACGTTATACAATTATTTATTAAGGAGTGACAGATATGGCAAAGGAAATCAGATATGGTGCAGAGGCAAGAGCCGCACTGGAAAAAGGTGTTAATCAGCTTGCGGATACAGTAAGAGTAACGTTAGGACCAAAGGGAAGGAACGTAGTTCTTGACAAATCTTTTGGAGCACCGTTGATTACTAACGACGGCGTGACAATCGCTAAAGAAATCGAGCTGGAAGATGGATTTGAGAATATGGGGGCACAGCTTATCAGAGAAGTGGCTTCTAAGACTAACGACGTTGCCGGAGATGGTACGACAACAGCAACTGTTCTTGCACAGGCAATGGTTAACGAGGGGATGAAGAATCTTGCGGCAGGTGCAAACCCGATCATTCTCCGTAAGGGTATGAAGAACGCAACAGATAAGGCAGTGGAAGCAATTGCCGAAATGAGCAGCAAGGTAACAGGAAAAGATCAGATCGCAAGAGTTGCGGCTGTTTCTTCCGGAGATGAAAGCGTTGGCCAGATGGTGGCAGATGCGATGGAAAAGGTTTCAAACGACGGTGTTATCACAATTGAAGAGTCTAAGACGATGCAGACAGAGCTTGATCTGGTAGAAGGAATGCAGTTTGACAGAGGATACATTTCTGCATATATGGCAACTGACATGGAGAAGATGGAAGCGGTTCTTGATGAGCCATATATCCTGATCACAGACAAGAAAATTTCCAACATTCAGGAAATTCTTCCGATTCTCGAACAGATCGTACAGTCCGGTGCAAGACTTCTGATTATTGCTGAGGACATTGAGGGAGAGGCACTGACTACTTTGATCGTAAACAAGCTGCGCGGAACATTCAATGTTGTAGGAGTGAAAGCACCGGGATACGGCGACAGAAGAAAAGAAATGCTTCAGGACATTGCAATCCTGACAGGCGGACAGGTGATTTCCGAAGAACTTGGAATGGATCTGAAAGAAGCAACACTTGCTCAGCTCGGAAGAGCAAAATCTGTAAAAGTACAGAAAGAGAACACTGTAATTGTTGATGGTTATGGTGATAAACAGGCTATTTCTGACAGAATCGGACAGATTAAGAGAGGCATTGAAGAAACAACTTCTGATTTTGATAAAGAGAAGCTTCAGGAAAGACTTGCGAAACTTGCAGGTGGTGTAGCAGTTATCCGTGTGGGTGCAGCGACAGAGACCGAGATGAAAGAAGCCAAACTCCGTATGGAAGATGCTTTGAACGCAACCAGGGCAGCAGTAGAGGAAGGTATTATTGCAGGCGGTGGTTCTGCTTATATCCATGCATCTAAGGAAGTTGCAAAGCTTGTGGAGGAACTTGACGGTGATGAGAAGACAGGTGCCAAAATTATCCTGAAAGCCCTGGAGGCTCCGTTGTTCCATATCGTATCCAATGCCGGACTTGAAGGTGCTGTTATCATTAATAAAGTTAGGGAATCTGAAGTAGGAATCGGATTCGATGCATATAAGGAAGAATATGTAGATATGGTAAAAGAAGGAATTCTTGATCCTGCAAAAGTTACAAGAAGTGCACTGCAGAACGCGACCAGCGTAGCATCCACACTTCTGACAACAGAGGCTGTTGTTTCTACAATCAAAGAAGAAACACCGGCTATGCCGGCAGGCGGCGCAGGCGGAATGGGAATGATGTAAACAATTTGCCGGTTATACGGGCGTAAGATAAATGGGGCGATCCGGAGGGGTTGCTCCGTTTCTTATTATTAAAGATTAAAAAAAATAATATCTCTGATGAAAGGGTTTTCGATATTAGTACTTGACAAGTGACTTGAATTTTTGTAGTATATCGGATAAAATATTGATGTACATACTGAGAAAGAGAGGAAGAGGGACCATGGGTAAGATTATTGGTGAAGGCATTACATTTGATGATGTGCTTTTAGTGCCTGCATATTCACAGGTTATTCCAAACCAGGTGGATTTGTCGACATACTTAACGAAGAAGATAAGGCTGAACGTTCCTATGATGAGCGCAGGGATGGACACTGTTACTGAGCATCGCATGGCAATTGCTATGGCGCGTCAGGGCGGAATCGGTATCATTCATAAGAATATGTCAATTGAGCAGCAGGCAGAAGAAGTGGATAAAGTTAAGAGATCTGAAAATGGGGTTATCACAGATCCGTTTTCTCTTTCTCCTGAACATACATTGAAGGATGCCAATGACCTGATGGCGAAATTCCGTATTTCCGGAGTTCCGATTACAGAAGGGAAAAAACTGGTAGGTATTATTACAAACCGTGATCTGAAATTTGAAGAAGATTTTTCTAAAAAAATCAAAGAAAGTATGACCTCTGAAGGGCTTATTACCGCGAAGGAAGGCATTACGCTGGACGAGGCAAAGAAGATTCTTGCACAGGCAAGAAAAGAAAAGCTGCCGATCGTGGATGAGGAGGGAAATCTGAAAGGTCTGATTACAATTAAGGATATTGAAAAGCAGATTAAATATCCGTCTTCTGCAAAAGATTCTCAGGGACGTCTTCTTTGCGGCGCGGCTATCGGCATCACTGTAAACTGCCTCGAGCGTGTTGAAGCACTTGTTAAGGCAAAGGTCGACGTTGTTGTTATGGATTCCGCGCATGGACATTCAGAGAATGTGCTTCGTACTGTCCGTATGGTAAAAGAAAAATATCCGGATCTTCAGGTTATTGCAGGTAATGTTGCCACAGGTGAAGCGACGAGAGCTTTGATCGAAGCAGGAGCAGATGCTGTTAAGGTTGGTATCGGACCCGGATCTATTTGTACAACACGTGTGGTTGCCGGTATCGGCGTTCCGCAGATAACAGCGGTTATGAATTGTTATGAAGTTGCTAAAGAATATGGTGTACCGATTATTGCAGACGGCGGTATCAAATATTCAGGAGATATGACAAAGGCAATCGCAGCCGGGGCTAATGTCTGCATGATGGGAAGCATCTTTGCCGGATGTGACGAAAGCCCGGGAACGTTTGAACTGTATCAGGGCAGAAAATATAAAGTATACCGTGGAATGGGATCGATTGCAGCTATGGAAAACGGAAGTAAAGACCGTTATTTCCAGGACAATGCAAAGAAGCTTGTGCCGGAAGGAGTAGAAGGACGTGTGGCATATAAGGGAACGGTAGAAGATACAGTGTTCCAGCTCATGGGAGGTCTTCGCTCAGGTATGGGATATTGCGGAACCGAGACAATTGAAAAGCTGAAAGAGAACGGTAGATTTGTAAAGATTTCCGCAGCGTCACTGAAAGAAAGTCATCCGCATGATATTCATATCACAAAAGAGGCACCAAACTATAGTCTGGATGAATAATCCGTTTTTAATAATAAAAATGATCTGGGATCCGGAATATTTCCGGATCCTGTTTTTTATAGTAACGGTATTTCTATAGAGTAAAAGCTTCCGGGAGATGCATGCTTTGGTGTGAGCGGACGATATCGTGGGTTATCGCCGGAGATATAAGATTTCCGAAAAGGTGACTCATTGTCCTCATACAAGAATTAATAATAATTTTCCTGTCATTTTACAAAATCTTAAGGAAAAACTGATAAAATAGATTCATATTTTGTAACTGTTCAGAGCCATATTTTTACAATGGAGAAAATTTTATATGCAACAAAAGAAGAGAACCAGAAAAAGATTAAAAGTGTCTCAGAAAAAAGGAGGAAAAAGAAGATATTCCAAAAAAGACATGCAGGATTTCCGAATTAAGATCATGTTCTGTATTTTACTGGCTGCCACGATCATTCTTGGAATATATGGATGTGTGAAGGGGAAAAGCACGGTTCGGGACAGCGGGCTGAAAGTTGATGCCTCTGAGCCGGAAATAGATGTTCAGCTTTTGGATATGAATGAATATTCAAGACCCGGGACTCCTACCGATACGATTACCGGGATCGTGATTCATTACACGGCAAATCCGGGAAGTACGGCAAAACAGAACAGGGATTATTTTAACGGGCTTCAGGACGGGCATGACACTTATGCGAGCAGTCATTTTGTTGTCGGGATCGAAGGGGAAATTATACAATGTATACCAACAGCTGAGATGGCTTATGCATCAAATGAGAGGAACAATGATACTGTTTCTATAGAATGCTGTCATCCGGACGAAACAGGGAAATTTACGGATGCCACATACGAGTCGGTTGTCCATCTGACAGCGTTCTTATGTAAAAAATTTAATCTGACAGAGCAGGATGTTATCCGGCATTACGATGTTACCGGAAAAAACTGTCCGAAATATTTCGTAGAAAATGAAGAGGCATGGCAGATATTCCGTGCGGATGTAAAAGCGGCTCTTGAAAGAAGCGAACAGCAGTGATACTATAATAAACAGGCTGGAACACATATGCTGAGCGGAAAGGACGAGGAGGAAACAGGCATGAATATTGTACTGATTGGATTTATGGGCACAGGAAAATCTACGATTTCAGAATATTTCAGAAATAATTACAGGCTGGACGTCGTGGAAATGGATCAGGAAATTGCAGACAGAGAAGGAATGAGCATCCCGGATATTTTTTCTACATACGGGGAAGAGTATTTTAGGAACCTGGAGACCCGGCTTCTGGTTGAATTACAGTCAAAAGACAATGTGGTGATTTCCTGCGGAGGCGGAGCCGCACTTCGTCCTCAGAATGTCGTTGAAATGAAAAAGAACGGTAAAGTTGTTCTTTTGACGGCAGCTCCTGAAACTGTTTATCAGAGAGTGAAGGACAGTGATGACCGTCCGGTTTTAAAAGGGCGTAAAAATGTGGAATACATTTCTGAGCTTATGGAGAAACGGCGTGAGAAATATGAGGCGGCGGCAGATATCGTGGTGCAGACCGATAACCGGGATGTGGGGGATATTTGCAGGGAGATTGCCGACAGGATAAAGGAGTTGGGTGAATAGCCATGTTTAATATGTTTTTTCCGGATGAATATCTGGCATCCACATATGTAATACCATTTGAAGATTTATATCAGAAAGGTTACCGGGGGATTATTTTTGATATTGACAACACGCTGGTGCCGCACGGAGAGCCGGCGGATGACCGGGCAAGGAAATTGTTTTCACGCCTGAAAGAAATCGGCTTTGCCACCTGCCTGATTTCCAATAATCAGGAACCGAGAGTAAAGATGTTTAATGAAGAGATACAGACTTCGTATATTTTCGATGCCCATAAGCCGATGACAAAAAACTATATCAGGGCGATGGAAATAATGGGAACGGATAGAAACAGTACTCTGTTCGTGGGAGATCAGCTTTTTACGGATGTCTGGGGTGCAAAAAGAGCCGGGATTTATAATATACTTGTAAAACCGATCCACCCCAAAGAGGAAATTCAGATTGTGCTTAAGCGCTATCTGGAGAAGATTGTGCTGTATTTTTATAAAAGAGAAAAAAACAGGCAAAAGAAGCAGGGGCTTAAATAAAAAAAGGTTGAAAAAAGCAGCAATCTATTATAGAATTAGTGATAGTGAAAAATCATGTACAAGGAGTGCGTGACTGAAGGAGGATTACAAATGATCGCAGCAGGAGATTTTAAGAACGGCGTAACCGTTGAAATTGACGGAAATATTTTCCAGATTCTGGAATTCCAGCATGTAAAACCGGGGAAAGGTGCAGCTTTCGTTAGAACAAAACTGAAAAACATTATCAGCGGCGGTGTTGTTGAGAAAACATTCAGACCGACCGAGAAGTTCCCGAAGGCACACATTGACCGTAAGGATATGCAGTATCTGTATCAGGACGGAGATTTGTACAATTTCATGGATGTTGAGACTTATGACCAGATTGCATTGAATGCTGATGTGGTGGGCGATGCACTGAAGTTTGTTAAAGAGAATGAAACTGTAAAAATCTGCTCCCATAAAGGAAATGTATTTTCTGTAGAACCGCCTCTGTTTGTTGAACTTGCAATTACTGAGACAGAGCCGGGATTCAAGGGAGATACGGCACAGGGCGCATACAAGCCGGCAACAGTAGAGACAGGAGCTATGGTTATGGTTCCGCTGTTTGTTGAGACAGGTGATGTACTGAAGATTGATACACGTACAGGAGAATATTTGTCCAGAGTATAATTTCAAAGGAAGAGCCGGGCATCAGTCCGGCACGAGACAGAAGTTTAAGATATGGGATCGTTTCGGGAATGAAACGGTCCCTAAATTTTTTTTATAAATGGTTGATTTCCGGATTCCGTTCCGTTATAATCTGTTTTACATAATATTATTCAAATCAATTTCATTATTCAAATTATTTCTAAGGTACAATTCGTGCCGGCTTTCTCATTTTTGTTTCGATGGACGTGCAATGTGAAAGGAGTAAAATTAAATGATGAAATATCAGGAATTTATTTGCACGGTGGAAAGAAAAATGAATTTAATATTAAAAGGAGGTGCTAAGGCGAGCCTTTATACGGCGGCAAAAAATAATGGCACATCCAGGACGGGCATTATGATAGAAGTTCCGGGAATAAACATATCTCCGACAATATATCTTGAGGAATTTTATGAGCGTCTGGAAAATGGGGAGTCAGTGGATGCTGTAGTCCAGGATGTCTACAATTTTTATGAAAAAATCAAATATGACAGATCGTGGGATGTTTCTGCAGTTGAGAGGTATGAAGCAATCCGCGGAAAAATTGTGTTCAAACTGATCCACACAAAGAAAAATGAAGGATTACTGAAAGAAGTGCCTCACAGAGAATTTCTGGATCTTAGTATAGTGTATTATGCACTTCTGCAGGTTGACAAAGAAAAAACGGGAACTGCTACTCTTCTTGTCAAAAATGAACATATGAAGCTTTGGGGGGTATCTGAGGATGAGCTGTATCGGGATGCGGCGGATAATGTCAGAATCCTGCTTCCGGCAAGGTTGATTACCATGAGTCATTCAGTGGAATCCTGCCTGTGCGGGGATTCGGAGAAGTTTGAGAATATTCTGGACACAGGAGAAACAGCAGAAGAAGATATCATGTTTGTTTTGTCGAATCAGCCGGGATATTTTGGCGCGGCGTGTATTGCATATCCGGGAGTTGCGGATATGATCGGGAATGTGTTGGGCGGCAATTATTATGTACTTCCAAGCAGCGTTCATGAGACAGTTCTTGTGTTGTGTGACAAGGGAATGGAGCCCTGGATCATGGATGAAATGGTACAGGATATTAACAGGGAACATGTTGCGGAAGAAGAGATTTTAAGTGATCATTGTTATATTTATGATGTGGAAAACAAGCGGCTTGAGATGCGTCAGTATGTAAGACTGGAGTGATGTACAGGGAGCTTTTCAGGGGGATTAAAGAATGAGCGGTGCTTCTCCGCTGCGTGGCAGCTGATTTTGCTCATAATAAGGCGCTAAGCTCATAAACAATATTGCGTTCTCATTCATGCAAGCATGATTCGTCCGCAATATTGTTTATGGCTGAGCTGTTGTGAAAAATGGGTCTTTACTTTTTGTTGGAATCGTGGTATCATGTTTAATGCGTTCTGAGGAAGACAGTGTTTGTTCAGATACGCAAGAAGATGTGCGCCTGTAGCTCAGTGGATAGAGCAATGCCCTCCGGAGGCATGTGCGGCAGTTCGACTCTGCCCAGGCGCGCTTTTTTTTATGATATAGTAAAAGGATACTATTATGGAAATATGTTTCGCAGATCCGTTTGCTTACTTGTCAGTTGTACGGACAGGTGGTAAAATATCATGGACAGTATAGCAGATTGGATTAAATAGAACGGAGAGTGGACAAAGGTGAAAACATTGTTGGAACTGCTTACGGAAGAAGTTCAGGAGGCTTTTGGAAAGTGCGGATATGATGTCTCTTATGCGAAAGTAACACTTTCAAATCGTCCTGACCTGTGTGAGTATCAGTGCAACGGAGCTATGGCGGCAGCCAAAGTGTATCGTAAAGCTCCCATTATGATTGCAAAAGATGTAGTTGAGAAGCTTCAGGGCAGTACATGTTTTGCTTCTGCGGAAGCGGTGAATCCGGGATTTATCAACCTGAAGGTTGCAGAAGATTTTCTTGCGGATTTTTTAAATAAGATGGCACAGGATGGATCTCTTGGTGTGGAAAAAGAAGAGAACCCTAAGAAGATCATCATTGATTACGGTGGGCCGAATGTGGCAAAACCGCTGCATGTCGGACATCTGCGCTCTGCGATTATCGGTGAGAGTGTAAAACGTATTATGCGTTATAAAGGCAATCAGGTGATCGGAGATATCCATCTTGGAGACTGGGGGTATCAGATGGGGCTGATCATTACGGAGCTTGAGAAGCGTCAGCCGGAGCTGCCGTATTTTGATGACAGTTATGAAGGGGAATATCCGTCAGAAGCTCCGTTTACGATAGGAGAGCTGGAAGAAATCTATCCGACAGCAAGCTCATATGCCAAAGAGAATGAAGACTACCGGGAAAAAGCATTGCATGCTACGTATCTCCTGCAGAACGGACACAGGGGATATCGTGCAATATGGCAGCATATCATGCAGGTATCTGTAACGGACCTGAAGAAAAATTATAAGAATCTGAATGTGGAATTTGACCTCTGGAAAGGAGAGGCTGATGCCCAGAAATATATCCCTGACATGGTGGAGATGCTCAAGGACAAAAGATTCGCACATTATGATGAAGGTGCTCTTGTCGTGGATGTGCAGGAGGAATCGGATAAGAAAGAAGTTCCGCCCTGTATGATCCTGAAATCTGACGGTGCTGCACTTTATGATACCACAGATCTTGCAACTCTTATGGAAAGAGAAGAGCTGTATCAGCCGGATGAAGTTATTTATGTTGTTGATAAACGTCAGGAGCTGCATTTCGTTCAGGTGTTCCGCTGTGCAAAGAAGACAGGGATTGTGCGTCCTCAGACCGGTCTGAAGTTCCTGGGATTCGGCACGATGAACGGAAAGGACGGCAAGCCGTTCAAAACGAGAGACGGCGGTGTAATGCGCCTGGAAAATCTTCTCCGTGAGATCAATGAAGAGATGTATAAAAAAATCATGGACAACCGCACCGTAACTGAAGAGGAAGCGGAAAAGACATCCCGGATCGTGGGGCTTGCCGCTGTCAAGTACGGGGATCTGTCCAACCAGGCTTCAAAAGATTATATTTTTGATGTAGACAGATTTACTTCATTTGAAGGAAATACAGGACCATATATCTTATATACTATCGTCAGAATCAAGTCTATACTGAATAAATATCAGGAAAGCGGCGCGGTATGTGCGGATATGTCTATCCGTGCGGCAGAGGACGAATTTGAGAAGTCTCTGATGCTTGAAACGGCAAAATTCAATGACATGATTGACGCAGTGTATGAGGAAATCGCGCCGCATAAAATCTGTGCTTATATTTATGATGTGGCAAACGCATTTAATAAATTTTACCATGAGACAAAGATTCTTACGGAAGAAGATGAAGCGAAGAAGGAGGGATATATTGCATTGCTTACGCTGACAAAAGAAGTGCTTGAGACATGCATCGGCCTGCTTGGATTTGAGGCACCGGAGAGAATGTAAAAGGCTTATGGATAAGGCAAAGGAATTATCATGACAGAGAAGTTATTTTACGAAGACAGCCATCAGGCTGTCTTCAATGCAAAAGTAATAGAATGTATACCCCAAAAGACAGGGTTTCTGGTGAGCCTTGACAAGACTGCTTTTTTCCCGGAAGGCGGAGGGCAGTATGCGGACCGGGGAACACTGAACGGAGTTGGGGTGTCTGACGCACAGGAAAAGGACGGCATCATCTGGCATTATACAGAGGAAGCACTGCTGCCCGGAGAGTCTGTGGAAGGCCGGATTGACTGGACAGAACGTTTTATGAAGATGCAGCAGCACACAGGAGAGCATATCGTTTCCGGGCTTGTGCATAGGCGGTTCGGATATGATAATGTTGGATTTCATCTGGGAAATGAAGACTGTACGATGGATTTCAACGGGGAAATCACAAGGGAAGAATTGCAGGAGATTGAAGAAAAAGCAAATGAAGCAGTATTTGCGGATTTGGATGTTCTGGTTTCTTATCCGTCACGGGAAGAATTGGCTGCAATTAAATATCGCAGTAAAATAGAAATTGAAGGCCAGGTAAGGATTGTGACGATCCCGGGATATGATGTCTGTGCGTGCTGTGCGCCCCATGTAAACAAAACAGGGGAAATAGGTCTTATTAAGCTGACGAATGTGCAGAGATATAAAGGCGGAGTCCGTGTTACCATGCTTTGTGGCGTGAGGGCACTTGCAGATTATCAGAGAAAATCTCAGGCGGTCAGGCGGATTTCAGGAATGCTGTGTGCCCGGGAGGATGAAGTGGCGGAAGCTGTCGCTCAGTTAAAAGATGAATGCGCGGCATTAAAATTGCGGTTACAGGAACAGCAAAAAGAGCTTCTTGCTTATAAAGCAAAAGAAGTGGATGATGGGGAAGATGTTGTCTGCCTGTTTGTAGAGGGAATCGAAGGAGATGCTCCGAGATTTTTGATGAATCTGCTGCTTGAACAGGGACACAGATTATGTGCAGTGTTCTGGGGGGACGATGCACAGGGATATCGATATGTGATTGGAAGCCGGCGTGCGGATGTCCGTCCGCTTGCGAAAGAACTGAATCTGGAGTTTTCAGGACGAGGGGGCGGAAAGCCGGAGATGGTTCAGGGATCTTTAAAAGGAAGTCGGGAAAATGTGAGGGCGTGGGTACAGAAGAAAGAGAGGATGCTGAATTATGAATAAGAAACAAGGCTCCGGAGGATTCTGGAGAGTGTACGGCCCTTTATTTGCATTTTGCGTGATTGAATATCTGGCTCAGGTGCTTACATCGTTTATTATGCTTATTCCTCATCTGATGCAGATCATAGGCGAGCTGACGATCAGCGATAGTATGACGGAAGAAGAATTGAGTCAGATACAGATACAATTATCAGTTAAGATGATGGAATTTCTACAGCAGTATCAGGTTCAGATCGCCGGTGTGGCTGCACTTTGCACGCTGGTGCTCACCGTACTGTTGTTTCGCAGTGACCGGAAAAAGGAAGCAGCACGGCAGGAGGCATCGCAGGCGGGAGCAGCATCCGGAAGTTTTTTCTGGATTGCAATTCTCGGATTCGTGGTGTGTCTCGGAGCAAACTGCCTGAATATTATGATGACACTGGCATTCGGAGATACATCCTACCAGGAGGCATCGGCCGTTCTTTATGCCGCGCCGTTCTGGGTCCAGATATTATGTCTTGGGATAATCATACCGGTTTCTGAAGAAATGATGTTCCGCGGACTTTTGTTTAAACGCCTCAGAGAGGGAAAGACATTTGTAAAAGCGGCACTGTGGAGTTCAGTTCTGTTTTCTCTGATGCACGGGACAACGGCACAGTTTTTCTACACGCTGGCATTAGGTATGCTGCTGTCATATGTATATGAGAAGTATGATACGGTAAGAGCACCGATTGTACTCCATATAACATCGAACATGCTGTCTGTCATCGGTACTGAGACGGGGTATTTTGACAGGCTCACCGCAGCACCGGGCAATATGGTGATTTTACTGGTTGCATGTGCGTTTTTCGGTTCGATAATGTTCGTGAGAATACAAAGAATAGAGAAAAATTAGATGTAATGTCAGATAATTTGCTTGTAAATACGAAAATAACAAATTATCTGACATTTTACAAAATTTTACTGTTTACAAAATTGTAAAAGTGTAGTATATTAGCAAAAGAAAAAATGTAGAATTTGTAAGGTGAGAAAGGAACAAGAAGCAAAACGAGAAAGGAAAGCAGGTATGAAAAAAGAAATAGTGGGCCGACAGGCCGGATTGTACCGTCCGGAGTTTGAACATGATAACTGCGGAATTGGCGCGGTCGTGAACATCAAGGGCATTAAAAGCCATGATACAGTGGCGAATGCTTTAAAAATCGTTGAAAATCTTGAACATAGAGCTGGCAAGGACGCCGAGGGTAAGACTGGAGATGGAGTTGGAATCCTGTTACAGGTTTCACATAAATTCTTCACAAAGGTCTGTAAACCCCTCGGTTTTTTGTTGGGCGAAGAACGGGACTATGGAGTTGGCATGTTCTTCTTCCCACAGGATGAACTGAAAAGAAATCAGGCGAAAAAGATTTTCGAGGTGATCGTCCAGAAAGAAGGACTTGAATTCATCGGCTGGAGAGAAGTGCCGATCCATCCGGAAATTCTCGGGAAAAAAGCGGTTGACTGTATGCCTTATATTATGCAGGCATTTATCCGCCGCCCGAAGAAAATCGAGAAAGGGCTTCCGTTTGACCGCCGCCTGTTCGTGGTGCGCCGCATTTTTGAACAGAGCAGTGACGATACATATGTTGTATCACTTTCAAGCAGGACGATCGTATATAAAGGGATGTTCCTGGTAGGGCAGCTCCGGATGTTTTTCGGGGATCTGCAGGATGATGATTATGAGTCTGCCATCGCAATGGTTCATTCAAGATTCAGTACAAATACAACACCAAGCTGGCAGAGGGCACATCCGAACCGCCTCATGGTCCATAATGGTGAGATTAATACCATCAGGGGCAACGCGGATAAAATGAGGGCAAGGGAAGAGACTATGGAGTCCGGTGCGCTTAAAGGAGAGCTTCATAAAGTGCTCCCGGCAATTAATACTTCCGGTTCCGACTCGGCTATGCTTGACAATGCATTGGAATTTATGGTAATGAGCGGCATGGAGCTTCCGCTTGCCGTTATGATCTGTATTCCGGAACCGTGGCAGAACAACCGCGGAATGTCACAGAATAAAAAAGATTTTTATCAGTATTATTCTACGATGATGGAGCCTTGGGACGGTCCGGCATCGATTCTGTTTTCCGACGGAGACTGTATGGGTGCTGTGCTTGACCGGAACGGCCTGCGTCCTTCCCGTTATTATATCACTGATGATGACCAGTTAATCCTGTCATCGGAGGTGGGAGTGCTTGACATAGACCCGACAAAAATTGTTGTGAAAGAGCGTCTCCATCCGGGGAAAATGCTTCTGGTCGATACTGTTAACGGAAGGGTGATCGACGATGAGGAACTGAAGGAACGCTATGCAAATGAAGAGCCTTACGGAGAATGGCTGGACGGCAATCTGATCCACCTGAAGGATTTGAAAATCCCGAACCAGGATGTGCAGGTTTACTCAAAAGAAGAATGTATCCGGCTGCAGAAAGCATTCGGCTATTCTTATGAAGAAGTAAAAAGCTCAATTCTGAATATGGCAAAAACCGGCGGGGAAGGTGTTGCGGCAATGGGAATCGATGTTCCGCTGGCGGTACTTTCCAAAAAGAATCAGCCGCTGTTCGGTTATTTCAAACAGCTCTTTGCACAAGTTACAAATCCGCCGATTGATGCGATCCGTGAAGAAGTTGTTACGTCGACTACTATTTATATCGGTAAAGACGGAAATCTGCTGGAGAAAAAAGAAGAAAACTGTAAGATGCTGCAGGTGAATAACCCGATTCTCACGGCGACAGATGTTTTGAAAATCAAAAATATGAAGGTGGAAGGGTTTAAGGTTGCAGAAATTCCGATTACTTATTATAAGAATACAAGTCTGGACAAGGCAATCCAGTATCTGTTCATCGAAGTAGACCGTGCGATTCGTGAAGGAGCCAACATTCTCATTCTTTCAGACAGGGGCGTTGACGAGTATCATGTTGCAATTCCCTCCCTGCTTGCGGTATCAGGTCTTCAGCAGCATCTGGTACGTACGAAGAAAAGAACTTCCGTCGCTATGATCCTGGAATCCGGCGAACCGAGGGAAGTCCATCATTTTGCAACGCTGCTCGGCTACGGTGCCTGCGCGATCAACCCGTACCTGGCGCATGAATCCATCCGACAGCTGATTGATTCCAGGCTGCTTCACAAAGATTATTATGCGGCAGTGGATGACTATAACCACGCAGTAATCCACGGAATCATAAAGATTGCCTCAAAGATGGGAATTTCCACCATCCAGTCTTATCAGGGGGCAAAGATTTTTGAGGCGATCGGACTGAAAAAAGAATTTATTGACACTTATTTTACCGACACGGTGAGCCGTGTCGGAGGAATCGGGATTGAAGAAATCGCGAAAGACTACACAGCGTTCCACTCAGAGGCATTTGACCCGCTTGGACTGGAGGTAGACATGACTCTGAACAGCGTCGGAAAGCATAAATCCAAGAGCGGCGGAGAAGAGCATCTTTACAATCCGCAGACAATCCATATGCTGCAGCAGTCCACCAGGCGCGGAGATTACGGCATGTTCAAACAGTATACTCAGATGGTGGATGCTGAAGGGGAGAAAATCAATCTCCGCGGACAATTGGATTTTAACTATCCAAAGCAGAGCATACCGATCGAGGAAGTCGAGCCGGTCGATTCCATTGTGACCCGTTTTAAGACGGGGGCGATGTCCTATGGCTCTATTTCCAAGGAGGCACATGAGACGCTGGCGATTGCCATGAACATGATCCACGGCAAATCAAACAGCGGTGAAGGCGGTGAAGATATTGAGCGTCTGAATACTGACAGATGCTCTGCAATCAAGCAGGTGGCTTCCGGACGCTTCGGCGTGACTTCCCGTTACCTTGTAAGTGCACAGGAGATTCAGATTAAAATGGCTCAGGGCGCAAAGCCGGGAGAAGGCGGACATCTGCCGGGCGGAAAGGTATATCCATGGATCGCAAAGACCCGTCATTCAACACCGGGCGTGAGTCTGATCTCACCGCCGCCGCATCACGATATTTATTCGATCGAAGATTTGGCGCAGTTGATTTATGACTGTAAAAATGCAAATAAGCATGCAAGGATTTCTGTCAAACTGGTATCGGAGGCGGGTGTCGGCACTGTTGCTGCGGGTGTTGCCAAGGCGGGTGCAGGCGTCATCTTGATTTCCGGATATGACGGCGGTACGGGAGCAGCACCGAGAAGCTCCATCCAGAATGCGGGGCTTCCATGGGAACTTGGACTTGCGGAGACACATCAGACTCTCATCAAGAATGGGCTGCGTGAACGTGTCCGTATTGAGACGGACGGCAAGCTTATGAGCGGGCGTGATGTTGCGATTGCCGCACTGCTTGGTGCGGAAGAGTTTGGTTTTGCCACAGCACCGCTCGTAACAATGGGATGTGTTATGATGCGCGTCTGCAATCTGGATACCTGCCCGGTGGGCGTTGCAACGCAGAATCCTGAGCTGAGAAAACGTTTCTCGGGAAAGCCGGAATATGTGGTGAACTTTATGAAGTTTATTGCTCAGGAGCTGAGAGAATATATGGCGAAGCTTGGTGTGCGTACGGTAGATGAGCTGGTTGGGCGCACGGATCTTCTGAAGGTAAAAGATGTTCCGACTTCTGAAAGGGCGGCAGCACTGGATCTGTCAGGCATTTTGGAAAATCCGTATGCGAAAGACAAGACAGGCATGATCTTCAACCCGAAGAAAGTGTTTGATTTTGAACTGGATAAGACGCTGGATGAAAAAGTGCTTGTAAAACAACTTCTCCCTGCGCTGGAAAAAGGGCAGAAGAAGAGCCTGGAACTGGATGTCACGAATATTAACCGTACTTTCGGGACGATTTTCGGCTCTGAAATCACAAGACGTTATCCTGAAGGACTGCCGGAGGATACTTATGTGGTGAAGTGTAAAGGTGCCGGCGGACAGAGCTTCGGGGCATTTATCCCTCAAGGACTTACACTTGAGCTGACCGGTGACAGCAATGACTATTTTGGAAAAGGACTTTCCGGCGGCAAGCTGGTCGTATGCCCGCCGCAGGGGACGAAATTTAAAGCAAATGAAAACATCATCATCGGAAATGTCGCGCTTTACGGGGCAACAAGCGGTAAAGCATTTATCAACGGTGTCGCGGGAGAAAGGTTCTGCGTGCGTAATTCAGGAGCTGTTGCAGTCGTAGAAGGCGTGGGCGACCACGGATGCGAATACATGACGGGCGGACGCGTCGCAATACTTGGTAAGACCGGTAAGAACTTTGCGGCAGGTATGAGCGGTGGCATCGCATATGTGCTGGATATGGACAACGGCCTGTATAAAAATGTCAATAAATCTATGGTAAATATTGAACGTGTGACAGATAAATATGATGTCCAGGAACTTAAAAATATGATCCGTGAGCATGTGGCATACACTAATTCGGAAATTGGAAAGGAAATTCTGGATCACTTCAAGGATTATCTGCCGAAGTTTAAGAAGATAATTCCTGAGGACTATGAAAAGATGATGTCGGCAATCGTCCTTA
The DNA here is from genome assembly GCA_004556565.1 of Lachnospiraceae bacterium. Lineage (GTDB taxonomy): Bacteria > Bacillota > Clostridia > Lachnospirales > Lachnospiraceae > Schaedlerella. Next base: position 53,819 of record SFGN01000013.1, read on the forward strand.
TGGAGGAAAAAGGACTGAGCAGCGAGCAGGCGAAGATTGAAGCGTTCAACAAGATTAAGAGTGGAATGTAGGAGGCGAAAAACGTGGGAAAACCAACAGGATTTATGGAATATGAAAGACAGGATAAAGCTGCTGAATCACCAGAAAGCAGAATCAGACATTTTAACGAATTTCACACGCCGCTTTCCAAAGAAGAACAGGAAATCCAGGGGGCAAGATGTATGGCGTGCGGCGTTCCGTTCTGCCAGTCCGGTCAGATGCTCAACGGCATGGCGAGCGGCTGCCCGCTGCACAACCTGGTTCCGGAATGGAATGATCTGATTTATAACGGAAACTGGGAAGAAGCTTATTATCGTCTGGCGAAGACGAACAACTTTCCGGAATTTACTTCCAGGGTGTGCCCGGCACTTTGTGAGAACGCCTGTACATGCAGCCTTTACGGGGACGCGGTGACTTCAAAGGCGAATGAATATGGGATTATTGAAAATGCTTATGAAAAAGGCTATGCCCATGCACGTCCGCCTAAGGTAAGGACCGGGAAAAAAATCGCGGTCATCGGTTCCGGCCCGTCCGGGCTGGCGGCTGCCGATCAGTTAAATAAGAGAGGGCATTTTGTGACGGTATTTGAAAGGGAAGATAAGCCGGGCGGGCTTTTGCGTTACGGAATCCCGAACATGAAGCTGGAAAAGCAGATCATTGACCGGAAGATTGCGGTTATGGAAGAAGAGGGTGTTGTATTTAAGACCAGATGCAACGTGGGAGTAGATGTGAAAGCCGCCTCTTTGCTTAAAGAATTCGACCGTGTGATTCTTGCCTGCGGTGCATCCAATCCGAGGGATATCAAAGTACCGGGCAGAGATGCAGGGGGGATTTATTTTGCGGTAGATTTTCTGAAATCAACGACAAAAGCACTCTGGGGTAATAATATGAAGCTAAAAGACGGGCAGTATATTTCTGCAAAAGGAAAGCATGTCATCGTGATCGGCGGTGGTGATACCGGAAATGACTGTGTCGGGACGTCCATCCGCCACGGTGCGAAATCCGTGCTTCAGCTTGAAATGATGCCTAAAGCACCGGATACAAGAGCTGAAAACAATCCCTGGCCGGAGTGGCCGAAAGTCTGCAAGACCGATTATGGCCAGCAGGAAGCAATCGCGGTATTCGGACACGATCCGCGTGTGTACACAACGACAGTAAAAGAATTTATTAAAGATAAAAAAGGTGCGGTATGCAAAGCGGTTCTTGTAAAATTAGAGCCGAAAAAAGATCCAAAGAGCGGAAGAACCATGATGGTGCCTGTGGAGGGAAGCGAGTACACGGTCGATGCCGATCTGGTTCTGATCGCTGCAGGATTTCTTGGCAGTGAGCCTTATGTCACAAAAGCATTCGGAGTGGAAGTCAATGAACGTACCAACGTAAAAACAGCGGCGGGAAATTACGTGACAAATGTAAAAAATGTATTTACCGCAGGAGATATGCACAGAGGGCAGTCCCTTGTTGTCTGGGCAATCCGTGAAGGAAGAGAAGCCGCCCGTGAGGTGGATTTGAGTCTGATGGGATATACAAACCTGTCGGTACAGTGAAATTTGAATAAATAACAGAGAGATGCAGTTCGGAAGGGCTGCATTTTTTTGTTGAATTAATGTAAAAAATTACAAAAATATTAAAAATGTTGAAAAAATGTTGCAATATAAAGCGAAATATTTTATACTTTAACTACATGGTTTTTTGCTTTAAAATGTTGAAAATTGGAGTGAAGTATTGTATGATAAGGTATATGTGGGGACATAGATAAATAATTTAATAAGGATGGTAGTGAGATGAAACGAAAGAAAGTAAGCAGTACGTTACTGACAACGCTTTTGGCATGTTCGCTCATTGTGACTCCTGTATTTGCGACACCAGAGGAGGATTACAGGGCACAGCAGCAAGAACAGGAAAAGAAGCAGTCCGAACTGGAAGGGCAGAAGGCGGGTGTTCAGTCTGAAGTGAACGATCTTCAGACACAGCTCAGTAATTTGATGATCAAGATGAATGAACTGCAGTACCAGCTGATTGAAAAAGGCCAGGAAGTCGCGCAGGCTCAGGAAGATCTGGCTGCGGCGGAAGCAAAGGAGCAGCAGCAGTATGAGGATATGATGCTCCGTATCAAGTATATGTACGAAGAAGGCGATAATTCTGCTTTGGAACGAGTTGCATCTTCAGGAAGTATTGCCGAAGCTCTCAGTCAGGCGGAATATGTACAGAAAGTTCATGAATATGACCGCGAGATGCTTCAGGAATATGCCAAGACTGTTCAGGAAGTGGAAGATCTGAAAGAGACTCTTGAGAGCGAAATGGTAGAGCTGGAAGGAATCCAGGCAGAGTATGAGGTTCAGTCCACAGAGCTGAACGAGACTATTGAGTCCAAGAGTGCGGAAGTAGAAAATCTGGACGCACAGATCCAGGAAGCTGCGCGCCTTGCGGCGGAAGCATCTGCAAAAGCCGAGGAAGCTGCAGCAGAAGCAGCAAGGAAAGCAGCGGAAGAGGCAGCAAGAAAGGCTGCAGAAGAGGAAGCGGCACGTCAGCAGCAGAACAATAATAACAATAATACCACAGGGGATAATACAACAGGAAATAACAATTCAGATAACAGTACAACACCGCCGCAGACATTTGTGCCGGATTATAATCAGAGTGCCGCAGACATCATTGTGGCTGCAGCGTGGTCTCAGGTAGGAGTTGCAATGTATGGCTGGGGAACACAGATTCCGTATGTATCGTTTGACTGTTCCGGACTGACACAGTGGTGTTACAGACAGGCGGGGATTTCAATTCCAAGAACAGATATCACACAGCTCAATGCGGGGACGATCGTGAGTAATCCGATGCCGGGAGATATCTGCTGGACACCTGGACATGTTGCAATCTATATCGGCAACGGCCAGATGATTGAGGCACAGCAGACGGGAGTTCCGATTTGTGTAAGCCGGGTTCGTGCTACATATTATGTAAGATATTAATAACAATGATATAAAAGCATAAGAAACGATAAAAACAGCTTTGCATTTTTTAGCAAAGCTGTTTTTTGGCGTTTCGTTTACAAACATTGTAAGAGTGTATAATAGGGAAATTTTCGCTTTCAGTGCCAATATACGAAGCAGGGATTCCGTCGTCATATTGCATATTTTTACGGAATGATCTCAAGCCAGTATCCGTCAGGATCTGAAATGAAATAGATGCCCATTGCGGGATTCTCATAGCAGATGCAGCCCATTTCCTTGTGTTTTGCATAAGCAGCATCAAAATCGTCAGTCTTAAAAGCCAGGTGGAATTCGTTGTCACCCAGATTGTAAGGGCGGTTCATGTCACGTATCCATGTCAGCTCCAGCAGGTGCGGTGTTCTTCCGTCACCGAGATAGACAAGGATAAAGCTGCCGTCGTCAGCGTTAATTGTCCTTGTGACAGTAAGTCCCAGTGCTTCTTTATAAAACGAAAGAGACTTTTCTAAATCATAGACATTCAGATTGTTATGCGCAAAAGAAAAAATCATAAATCAGTTCCTCCATAATCATAATATTGTTCTGTTTAACAGCTATATTTTATCATACCTGCAGTATAATACAACAATAAACTTCTTGCATTTGACAAGGTTATATGCTATACTCTGAATGTTGCAAAAAACACGTATATGCGATAGCTCTGACGGTGCCTAAGAACGCTGGTTGGAAGTATTTGATACACGATCTAACGGCGGGACGGTCTCGGAGCCGGGAGTATATGCGGAAGATTAAAACCAATGGAGGAAAGAAACATGAGCGTTATTTCAATGAAACAGCTTTTGGAAGCAGGTGTTCATTTTGGACATCAGACAAGAAGATGGAACCCGAAGATGGCTCCGTACATTTACACAGAGAGAAATGGTATCTATATCATCGACCTGCAGAAATCTGTAGGAATGGTTGACGATGCATACAAGGCAGTTGCAGATATCGCTGCAGAGGGCGGCACGATCCTGTTCGTAGGAACAAAGAAACAGGCCCAGGACGCAATCAAGACAGAAGCAGAGCGCTGCGGAATGTTCTATGTAAATGAAAGATGGCTTGGCGGTATGCTGACAAACTTCAAGACAATCCAGAGCCGTATCCAGAGACTCAAAGAGATCGAGAGAATGTCTGAGGACGGAACATTTGATGTACTTCCGAAGAAAGAAGTTATCGAACTGAAGAAAGAATGGGAGAAGCTTGAGAAGAACCTTGGCGGTATCAAGGAAATGAAGAGAGTGCCGGATGCAATCTTCATCGTAGATCCGAAGAAAGAAAGAATCTGTGTTCAGGAAGCACATGCACTTGGAATTCCGCTGATCGGTATCTGTGATACAAACTGCGATCCGGAAGAACTGGATTATGTAATCCCGGGCAATGATGATGCAATCAGAGCAGTTAAGCTGATCGTTTCCAAGATGGCTGATGCAGTTATCGAAGCTAATCAGGGAGAAGCCGGAGAATATGAGGAACCGGCAGAAGCTGAGGAAGTTGTAGAAGAATAATCTGCCGTGCGGCGCATGGTATTACGGAAAGTGCGTTTCGGCGCACTTTCGTTTAAAAATCAGAAGATTTGGCATATTTAACAAAGTTAACGATGGAGGAATAGAATCATGGCAATCACAGCAGGCATGGTAAAAGAATTAAGAGAAATGACAGGCGCAGGAATGATGGACTGCAAGAAGGCTCTTACCGCTACTGACGGTAATATGGATGCAGCAATCGAATTCCTGAGGAAGAACGGACAGGCGAAAGCAGAGAAGAAAGCCGGAAGAATCGCAGCAGAAGGTATTGTAAGAGCTGTTGTTAAGGATGATAAAGTGGCAGCAGTCGTAGAGGTTAACTCCGAGACAGACTTTGTTGCCAAGAATGAGACATTCCAGGAGTTTGTAGAAGCAGTTGCAAATCAGGCTGCAGACACAGACGCTGCTGATATGGATGCATTTATGGCAGAAGCATGGCAGGCGGATCCGTCCAAGACAGTGAAAGAAGCACTTGTTGAGAAGATTTCTGTTATCGGAGAGAATCTGAACATCAGAAGATTTGAGAAGATCGTAACAGACGGATGCGTTGTTGCTTACATCCACGGCGGCGGACGTATCGGTGTTCTTGTTGAGGCTGATACAGATGTTGTAAACGATGCAATTAAAACATGCCTTAAGAACGTGGCTATGCAGGTTGCGGCAATGTCTCCGAAGTATGTATCCCGTTCAGAAGTATCTCAGGAATATATGGATCATGAGAAAGAGATCCTGCTTGCTCAGGCTACAAAGGAAAATCCGGAAAAACCGGCAAATATCATCGAAAAGATGATTATCGGACGTCTGAACAAAGAGCTGAAAGAAATCTGTCTGCTTGACCAGGTTTATGTTCAGGACAGCGATCTGACAGTTGCAAAATATGTTGAAAAGGTAGCAAAGGAAAACGGTGCTTCCGTAACTGTTAAGAGATTCGTTCGTTTCGAGACAGGTGAAGGTATCGAGAAGAAGGTTGACGATTTTGCGGCAGAGGTAGCTGCACAGGCAGGCCTGTAATCCGGGTGTCTGCTTACAGACAGCAGATGAAGGGAATACTAAGCAAATTTCATTTTTATGATCCCGGACAGAAATGTCCGGGATTATTTGTTGCCAAGCATATGAAAAAATGGTCCGGTGGACCATTTTTGAGTCATAACGACGGGGGAAATGAACACCGGGGTGGCTGAATGCAGGGCGGATAAAGGATTGGCAATATGTGGTTATATGTTATACTATTTGGAATCCTTGCCGCAGCAGCGGCGATGGATATCAAAAAAAGAGAGATCAGTAATCAAATCTGTGCGGCAGTGCTGCTGCTTTTGCTTCCGGCGTGCTTATGCCGACCGGGGGTATCTTTTGCGGACAGGATCGCAGGCGGGCTTTGTGTAAGCACTCCGATGTTTCTTATAAGCCTCTTCAGGAAAGGCGCATTCGGCGGAGGCGATATTAAGCTTACGGCATGCTGCGGGATGATTCTCGGATGGAAGATTACAATGGTTTCTATGATATTTGCAGTTCTGTCCGGAGGAATCTGGGGTGCAGGTCTCATGGTATTGTGCGGAAAAGAGAAAGTACAGGATTTTCCTTTCGGACCGTTTCTTTTCCTGGGGGTGATGGCAGGTGTATTGTTTGGAGACGCTTTTCTTACATGGTTTTTTGCGTGAGGTTATGATGTCAGGTCGCTTAACGTACCGAAGGTGTATCCCATTTCTTCCCAGCGGGTCAGCAGCTCATCAAGAATTTCTGCATTGGTTTTCGATGTGCTGTGAAGCAGGACGATTGCACCGGGGTGAATGCGTGTGAGAAGCTTATCTAAGGCTTCTTCTTTTGTCGGCTGGTCGTTTTCGTACCAGTCCACATAGGCAAGACTCCAGAAAAAGGTTTTGTATCCAAGATCTTTTGCCATCTGCAGGTTCAGCTCACTGTATTTTCCTTGCGGAGGGCGGTAGAACTTCGTCATTTCCTCCCCTGTGATTTCCAGGTATTTATCTTCAACATCCTTTAATTCCTTTTCAAAGGCATCCTTAGAGGCGAGCTGGGACATATCAGGATGATGCCATGTGTGATTTCCGACTGTATGGCCCTCATTTTTCATTCTGAGTATAAGATCGGGCTGTGATTCCAGATAAGTACCTACAACAAAAAAAGTGGCGGAGACATTGTGTTTTTTTAATGCATCAAGGATGGCGGGCGTATTGCCGTTTTCATATCCGGCATCAAAAGTGAGGTAAATTATTTTCTCATCCGTATCTGCCGCATAATAGGCATCATATTGGGCAAGTTCTTCAATTGTAGCATTTCCTACAGGTCGTGTTCCGTCTCCCTGAAAGCTAAGCCCCCAGTTCCCTTCTGCGGATGTCATGATGGATTCGGGTGAAATGCGTTTCATTGCTTTTGCGGTGAAATGTCCGGCAAAGTAAGCGGCTGAAAATAAGAGGACAATACCAAAGAGACGAAGAGCAACTTTAAAATAGAAAGAGAAATTATTTTGTTTAAATATCTGCATGGAATTACCTTAGACTTTTTATACAATGTATGTTCATAACAAAAGATTATGAGCAAAATTGTTTTAAGTTGCCATGCAAATAAAAAATAAGAGCAGGCAATAAATTATTTAGTATTTCAAATCCCTGTCTGCTTGAATGTTTATAGGAGATCAAATGAAAAAATCAGCATTATTTTTTGATATTGACGGGACGATATTAAGTGAATTTACCGGGGAAATCCCCGACAGCACTTTAAAAGCTTTTGAGCAGGCACAAAAGAACGGACATCTGTTGTTTATTAATTCCGGACGGACATGGATATGTATTCCGGATGAAATCCGGAAATATCCGTTTGACGGATATCTCTGTGGATGTGGTTCTTATCTTGTTTTTCGTGATCAGGTGATTCTGGAAAGTCATCTGAGTCTGGAACGAGGAAAAGAAATTATAGATAAAATGCTGGAATGTGGATTAGACGGAATCATGGAAGGTACGGATGATATTTATTTCCATAGGGACAAATCCAGATTTCCGGATGTAGAAAGAATCCGTTATATCTTTAAAGAACAGAATATCGGAATTGATAAATATATAAAAGATGACAGCTTTGTTTATGATAAATTCTGTGTTTTTGCAGATGAAAAAAGTGACAAAGAAGAATTTTTTAAGTTTCTTTCGAAAGATATGAAAATCATAGACAGGGGAAATGAAATGTATGAGATCATACAGAAACCGTATTCAAAAGGAACGGCATGCGGGATAATCCTGAAAGAACTGGGGATATCTCTGGAAGATGCTTATGTGTTCGGTGACAGCTCAAATGATGTTGAGATGTTCCAATTCGCAAAACATGCTGTTGCAATGGGCGTGCACGCGGAAGTGCTGGAACCTTATACAGAGTTTGTTACAAAAACGGTAGAAGACGGCGGAATCGCGTATGCGATGAAGCATTACGGGCTGATTTGACCTGTCTTAAGAGTTTTCCTGCGAATCTAAGACTTACTGCAATTCCTGGCGCGGGATTCGGCCCTGCCAAGCAGGCGTAATATGAAACCGAATCCCTGCGTATCCACGAAAAGCACAAATATCAGCAGGAATCTGTACATACAAATCTGTCAGACATCTGAAATAATTATCTTGTAAAGTATTTTTCTTTTATAATCGGGATCGGCATATCTTTCCCGGTCCAGAGTTTAAATGCCTCGGCTCCCTGGTACATCAGCATATACAATCCATTGAAGGTGGCGCAGCCTGCTTCGCGCGCCAGCCGCAGCAGCATGGTTTCCTCCGGGTTATAAATCACATCAGAAACGATCAGGTCTTTGTGGAACATGGTCGGGTCTGTGATGATAGAACGATTTACATTAGGAGCCATTCCGACTGAAGTTCCGTTTGTCAGGATGGCGCTGCCTGCAATTTCTCGGCGCAGGATGGATTCATCATCGAAATCAAACAGGCGGACTTTGCAGTCTGTACGTTCGTTCAGGTCAGAGACAATCCGTTCCGCGCGTGTATAAAACTCGTCATGGATGCTGAAAACAGAAATTTCGGAAACCCCGTCCAGAGCTGCCTGGACAAGAACGGAAGTGGCGGCTCCCCCTGCGCCGAGCAGGGTCATTTTTTTCCCGATAATATCGTGGCCTGCATCTTTTGCGGCAAGCATATATCCGGTGCCGTCGGTGGTGTATCCGGTAAAAATACCGTTATCATTTACAACAGTGTTGACAGCTCCGATGATTTCCGCTGCGGGTGAAAGCTTGTCACAGAGTGTGCACATCAGGTTTTTGTCCGGCATTGTCAGGTTAAAGCCGCGCACGTTCATGGCACGGAGTCCTTCTGCGGCAGCGGCGAGTTTGTCAGTGCCTACGTCAAATGCAAGATAAACATAGTCCAGACCAAGCTGCCGGAATGCTTCGTTATGCATCATAGGGGATATGCTGTGTGCGACAGGACTCCCCAGCAATCCTGTCAGGCGGGTATGCCCGGTTATCTCTTTCATCATTATCAAAGCCTCCTTTGAAAGTATAATAATTCGTTGCTCAGATCATCATTGAACTGTCGAAAAATTCTATTGTGGCCGGATGTACGTAACTGTCTCCGATTTCATGGAGCAGGACGATATTCAGGCTGTTATTCAGATTTTTCTTATCCAGCCGGATCGCATCGGTAAGTACGGAAACCGGCAGGCCGCATTCGTAAGGCAGTCCGTATGTGGTGAGAAGCTCTCTGATTTCATCTGCACATCCCTGCCGTGTAAGTCCGCAGTCTTCTGCCATGCGGGTGATCTGGTACATGCCGATAGCGACAGCCTCTCCATGGCTTTCTCTCTCATAATGGTAATATTGCTCAATAGTGTGGGCCAGAGTGTGCCCGAAATTCAGCAGCATACGTTCTCCGGTATCAAACTGGTCTTCCTCCACGACAATGCGTTTGATGTCCACACACCGGCTGATGATGGACGGAAGGATTTCTTTCAGATCCTCAAAAGAAGAATGTGATTTTAATGTATGAAACAGAGCGCGATCTTTGATGCATCCGTATTTTATTACTTCTCCCATACCGTCGTTGATAAAATGCCGTGGGAGTGTGTTCAGTACTTCCGGGTCGATCAATACCATCTTAGGCTGGAAAAATGCACCCACCAGGTTTTTGCCCTGGGGCAGGTCAACAGCAACTTTTCCACCGACCGAGGAATCGACCTGTGCCAGGAGAGAAGTAGGAATCTGTACTAGCTTTACCCCCCGTAAATAACTGGAAGCGGCAAAACCTGCCAAATCACCGATGACTCCGCCGCCCAGCGCAATAACAAGATCACTGCGGGAGATTTTCGCATCCAGCATCGCTTCATAAATTTTCGGCAGTGACTGAAAATTCTTGGTAGGCTCTCCGTGCGGAAGCACGAGAGTATGGCATTCATACCCTGAAAGGGAACGGATCAGTGTCTCCCCGTATAAAGGAAATACGTTGTCATCGGAAACAATCATAATTCTTCTGCCGCGGAAAAATCCGGAAATATATTCCCCGGCATTTTTCAGTATTCCGTTTTCAATATAGATGGGATAACTGTTTTCTCCAAGATTCACAAGTAATTTTATAGTTTCCATGTTTGGCCTCCTTATGTTCACAGAGGCGGGCATCAGGGATATATAAGGATTCCTGATGCCCGCCTCGTTTTAATTGCCATGCATCCAAAAGAAGCTGCCGGCGGCAGTTCCCGCAGATACCTTAGTATGCAGAAAAGCTGCCGGCGGCAGATTTCCTGTATGTGATTCCGGTATATTGCCAGAAGAATCCCGTTAGTAATATGTTTGTCTTTACATCGTCTTTCCGATGACATCTGCAATCTGGCGTACCTGCTTGAGCAGGGCGTCATATTTGGCCGGCTTCAAGGACTGTGCCCCATCGCAGAGCGCACATTCCGGGTCGTTATGAACCTCTACCATAAGTCCGTCTGCTCCTGCTGCGATTGCGGCTTTTGACATCGGCTCTACAAGCCACCATTTTCCTCCTGCATGGCTCGGGTCGACGATAATAGGAAGGTGAGTCTTTCTGTTCATGACCGGGATACTCTGCAGGTCAAGTGTATTTCTTGTAAACGTCTCAAAAGTACGGATGCCTCTTTCACAAAGAATAACATTTTCGTTGCCGGAGGCCATGATATATTCTGCTGCCATGATCCATTCGTCAAAGGTTGCGTTCAGGCCGCGCTTCAGAAGTACAGGACGTTTCAGTTTTCCCAGCTGCTTGAGCAGATCAAAGTTCTGCATATTCCGTGCACCGATCTGTACAAGATCGACTTTTTCGTTAAAAAGATCGATGTAATCTGCGGACATCAGCTCTGTTACAATCGGAAGCCCTACTTCTTCCCTTACCTTGCAGAGAATGTCAAGCCCTTCTTCCCCAAGTCCCTGGAAAGAGTATGGGCTGGTTCTTGGCTTGAAAGCCCCTCCGCGGAGCATATTTGCCCCGGAAGCCTTGACAGCCTTTGCAATTTCAAGAACCTGATCATAAGATTCAATAGAGCAGGGACCCGCAATAAGTGCAAGGTGACCGTCACCGACTTTCACGCCGGAAACATCAATGACAGAGTTCTCCGGATGGAAAGCACGGTTCGCCAGCTTGTACGGTTCCTGTACATGCATGACTTTGTCAACAGAAGAGTCGACTTCAAAAAACTTCGGGTCAACTGCCGTTGTGTCACCGATACATCCGATGATAGTCATTTCCTGGCCGCGGACAATATGGGTGTCCAGGCCGTGCTTTTTGACCAGGTTCTCCACACGTACGACGTTTTCCTCGGTAGTGTGCGGCTTTAATACAATAATCATTACAAAACCCTCCTAAACAAATAATCTATGGTTTTCAGAATTTCTTTTTGCAATTCTATGGAAAATTATTAAGATAAAAAAGCAAAGAAAGAATCTTACATATAAACAAAGTTATTATACACGAACAAAACTGTGATGAAAAGAAAAAAATTAAAAAAGAATCCGGTATGTGTGGCACAAAACGGGAAAGATATGCTATACTATGGCTTAAGAGTGTGAAGCTAAAATACGTGAAGGAGCAGAGGCAATGAAAATGAACATGAAAAGAGTATTGTTAAAGCTGAGCGGTGAGGCACTTGCCGGGGAGAAAAAGACAGGGTTTGATGAGGCAACCTGCGTTGGGGTGGCAGAGCAGGTGAAGAAGCTTCTGGATGACGGAATCCAGGTCGCGATTGTGACCGGAGGCGGCAATTTCTGGAGAGGCCGCACGAGTGAGACGATTGACAGGACAAAGGCAGACCAGATCGGGATGCTGGCGACTGTGATGAACTGTATTTATGTTTCTGAAATTTTCAGACATGTAGGAATGAAGACAGAGGTTTTTACTCCTTTTGTATGTGGTGCGTTTACCAGCCTGTTTTCCAAAGATGCGGCAGTTGAGGCACTGGAAGCAGGAAAAGTTGTTTTCTTCGCCGGCGGAACCGGGCATCCTTACTTTTCGACGGATACAGGGGCAGTTCTCCGTGCTATCGAGATTGAGGCGGATGCGATGCTGCTTGCCAAAGCAATCGACGGAATATATGACAGTGATCCGAAGCTGAACCCGCAGGCAAAGAAATATGATGAAATTTCGATCCAGGATGTCATAGCACAGAAGCTGGCAGCCGTGGATATGACCGCATCTATTCTTTGCATGGAGAATAAAATGCCGATGCTTGTGTTCGGGCTGAACGAGGAAAACAGCATTGTTGAGACAATGAGCGGTAACTTTACGGGTACGAAAGTGACCGTATAAAATTTCACAGTATAGTATATTATGGAGGATTTGAACAATGAATGAAAGATTAAAAGTATATGAAGAGAAAATGACAAAATCAATTAAGAGCCTGAATTCAGAGCTCGCTTCTATCCGTGCAGGCCGCGCCAACCCGCATGTGCTGGACAAGATTCAGGTAGAGTATTACGGGACTCCCACGCCGATTCAGCAGGTTGCCAATGTTTCCGTTCCTGAAGCACGCCTGATTCAGATTCAGCCGTGGGAGAAAAGTATGCTGAAGGTAATTGAAAAGGCAATCCTTGTTTCTGACCTGGGAATCAATCCGACAAACGACGGTACATGTATCCGTCTTGTTTTCCCTGAGCTGACCGGAGAACGCAGAAAAGAGCTCGCAAAAGACGTCAAGAAAAAGGGCGAGGCAGCGAAGGTTGCAGTACGCAATATCCGCCGCGACGGAAATGATATGCTGAAGAAGCTCAAAGGAAGTGAAGTCTCAGAGGATGAGATCAAAGATATGGAAGAACAGCTTCAGAAGCTGACGGACAAGTATATCAAAGAGATCGATAAAGCTGTTGATGAGAAGACGAAAGAGGTAATGACTGTCTGACAGACAGGATAGGGGGTATCCGGGGATGAAAGTGCCGCAGCACGTTGCAATCATACTGGACGGGAATGGCCGCTGGGCAAAATCGAGAGGCATGCCGAGAAATTACGGACATGCACAGGGCAGTAAAAATGTTGAGAGAATCTGCGAAGAGGCATGGAGGCTGGGAATTAAATATCTCACGGTCTATGCATTTTCCACGGAGAACTGGAACCGTCCGAAGTCAGAGGTAGATGCCCTGATGACGCTGCTCCGTAATTATATGAAGACCTGCCTGAAAACTGCAGAAAAAAATGATATGAAGATTCGGGTGATCGGAGATCTGGAGCCGCTGGATGAAGATATCAAGAAAAGAATTGCCGAGCTTACAGAGGCGAGCAGGAATAACGGCGGTTTGAATTTTACGATTGCATTGAACTATGGCAGCCGGGACGAGATGGTGCGTGCGATGCGCAGGCTTGCCCGTGACTGTGTGGATGGGAAGATTATCCCGGAAGAGATAGATGAAAAATGTTTTCAGTCATATCTGGATACGTATGACCTGCCGGACCCGGATCTTCTGATCCGTACAAGCGGGGAACAGAGGCTGTCTAATTATCTGCTGTGGCAGCTTGCATATTCGGAGTTTTATTTTACTGATGTTCTCTGGCCTGATTTTACAAAAGAGGAATTGATACGGGCGATTGAACAATATAATAGCAGAGAACGTAGATTTGGAGGGATAAAGGAGGGGCAGAATGTTTAAGACACGTCTGATAAGCGGAATCTTTCTGGTTTTAGCGGCGCTTGTGACGCTTATTTCAGGGGGATATGTTACATTTGCGGTAGTTCTGGGCATCAGCCTGATCGGGATGAGTGAACTGTATAAAGTGTTCCGGATCCACAACAGGCTTCCGGGAATCTGCGGGTATCTGTTCGCAATACTCTATTATCTGCTCCTGCTGCTGCAGGAGAAGCTTCCGGGAAATGCGGCAGACTGGCGGGTGCTGCTCTTCATGGGGTTTCTGATCTGCCAGATGGCGGTTATGGTGTTTGCCTATCCGAAATATAAACCGGAGCAGATTCTGGCAGGCTTTTTCGGATTGTTTTATGTGGCAGTCATGCTGTCCCATATTTATCTGACCAGGATGCTTCCGGGCGGGCAGTTTATCGTCTGGCTTGTATTCGTGTGCTCCTGGGGATGCGATACCTGTGCATATTGTGTGGGAATGTTAATCGGGAAACATAAGATGGCCCCGAAGTTAAGCCCGAAGAAATCGACAGAAGGCGGGATCGGCGGTATCGTGGGCGCAGCACTGATCGCGGTTCTGTATGCGCTTGCGATCAACCGTTTTGGAAATGCCGGAGCTGATGTCCTGACATATGCGGTTATCGGTGCAGCGGGCGGCGCAGTTTCACAAATCGGAGATCTGGCTGCATCCGCAATAAAAAGGAACTATGATATTAAAGATTATGGGACATTGATTCCGGGACATGGAGGAATCCTTGACCGGTTCGACAGTGTAATCTTTACGGCACCGATAATATATTATCTGGCGGTTATGCTTTGAACAATCAATAACAAAGAATCAGACCGAATCACACAAAACTGTTTGCTGTGGTTCGGTTCTGTTTAGCTTGTAATACTTCATTAAATAATAAACACTGTCAGATTGATTAAGAAATATATGAATTTACGAAAGGCTTATTGTATGAAAAAAATTGCGATTTTGGGATCCACAGGGTCTATAGGGACACAGACTCTGGAAGTGGCAAAAGAGCAGGGGGACATTGATGTCACGGCACTTGCGGCGGGCAGCAATATCCGGCTACTGGAGGAACAGATCCGGCAGTTTTGCCCAAAGCTTGCCGCAGTCTGGAACGAAGAGAAAGCGGAACAGCTCAGGGAAAACATTCGTGATCTGGATGTGAGGGTCGTCAGTGGGATGGAAGGCCTTCTGGAAGTTGCAGCAATGCCGGGCACAGAGATTCTTGTGACAGCTATTGTCGGCATGATCGGAATACTGCCTACTATTGAAGCAATTAAGGCAGGAAAGAATATCGCACTTGCAAATAAGGAAACACTTGTGACGGCAGGACATATTATTAGGCCTCTGGCAAAGGAATACGGGGTGTCCGTCCTGCCGGTGGACAGTGAACACAGTGCAATCTTCCAGTGCCTGCAGGGCGGACAGAGAAGTGCACTGCATAAAATACTTCTGACAGCATCTGGCGGTCCGTTCCGGGGGATGACGAGGGAGCAGCTGGAGCATGTGCGTGTGGAGGATGCACTTCATCATCCTAACTGGTCGATGGGAAAGAAAATCACGATTGATTCAGCCACGATGGTTAATAAAGGGCTGGAAGTGATAGAAGCAAAATGGCTGTTTGGTGTAAATGTTGACCGGATTCAGGTGGTGGTTCAGCCGCAGAGCATCATTCACTCTATGGTAGAATATGAGGATGGAGCGGTTATCGCACAGCTCGGTACGCCGGATATGAAGCTGCCGATTCAATATGCGCTTTACTATCCGCAGCGGAGATATCTTCCGGGAGAGCGTCTTGATTTTGCG
Source organism: Lachnospiraceae bacterium (assembly GCA_004556565.1). Classification (GTDB taxonomy): domain Bacteria; phylum Bacillota; class Clostridia; order Lachnospirales; family Lachnospiraceae; genus Schaedlerella. Next base: position 69,266 of record SFGN01000013.1, read on the forward strand.
GCGATGACAGAGATTACCTTCCAAAAGCCGGATATGGAAACGTTCCGGGGGCTGAAGCTTGCTTATGAAGCGGGGAGAATGGGTGGAACGCTTCCGACGGTCTTAAATGCGGCAAATGAAAGGGCGGTGGCACTGTTTCTGGACAGAAAGATTTCTTTTTTACAGATTACGGAGATTATTGAAGCGTGCATGGAGCGGCATAAGAATATCCCGGATCCTACAGTGAAAGAAATACTGGAGACAGAACAAGAAGTTTACGAATTCATTAATCGGCGATACGGCTGTTGAAAATAATATAAGGTGGTATTTGTATGGGGATTGTTATTGCAATTTTATTGTTTGGAGCAATTATTATTATTCATGAGATGGGGCATTTTCTGTTAGCCAAGGCAAATGGAATTCATGTCTATGAGTTTTCAATCGGACTTGGACCGACGCTTGTCGGGAAAGAAATCGGCGGGACATTGTTCTCGCTGAAGCTTCTTCCTTTTGGCGGAGCGTGTATGATGGGCGAGGATGATGCTGAAGATATGTCGGAAGGGAGCTTCAACAGCAAATCCGTGTGGGCACGTATTTCTGTCATTGCGGCAGGGCCGCTGTTTAACCTGCTTCTCGGCTGGATTCTGTGTATTATTATGGTGGCATGGATGGGATATTATGCTCCCGTCGTATCTTCTGTGGAGGAAGGGTACTCCGCTGCGGAACAGGGAATCCGTGAAGGGGATGTCATTACAAGGCTCGATGGGAAAAAGATCCACTTGTGGGAAGAAATATCTTTATTCAATCTGACAGGGTCACAGGAAGATACCGTGGAGCTGACTTATGAGAGAGACGGGGCGGAAACAACAGTCGTCCTGGAACGAAGGCAGCTTGGTGATGATTCCTACGCAAGATTGGGCATTACCGGACCGCAGAAGCCGCAGAAGGCAGGTTTTTTTGGGTCTATGAAATACGGGGCATATACGGTCAAATATTGGATTGATTATACCTTCAAATGCCTGAAAATGCTTGTCACCGGGCAGGTAGGCCTGAACCAGATGTCAGGGCCTGTCGGTATTGTCAGCGTGGTGGATGATACGTACCAGAGTGCCCGGCCTGCCGGAACTAAAGTTGTTACCCTGAGCCTGATGAATATTGCAATCCTCGTAACTGCGAATCTCGGCATCATGAATCTTCTTCCGATTCCCGCTCTGGACGGCGGGCGCCTGGTATTCCTGCTGTTGGAAGCAATCAGACGGAAACGTATCCCGCCGGAAAAAGAAGGCATGGTACATTTCGCCGGATTCGCATTACTGATGTTGTTGATGATTGTTGTTATGTTCAACGATATCAGACGGCTGTTCTGAATAAAATTTCTGTTTTAATAAAAAAGAAGCTCTCCGCATATGATATGTGGAGAGTTTTTTGCAAAGCGGGAAACGATATGACTTTAATAAAAATGATGCAGAATGAAGAACTTGCTTCTCTGGGAGATAAGGGGAAGCTGAAAATCAGCGTTACTTCAGAGGTTACGTCTTATCCGGTCGCAGATGCACAGATATCCATTTCTTATACGGCAATTCCGGACAGCAAACTGGAGCAGTTAAGCACCAACAGCTCCGGTCAGACGGAAGTGGTGGAGCTGGCTGCCCCTCCTCTTGAGTACAGCCTGAACCCTTCAATAGAAGAGCAGCCGTATTCCGAATACACAATTGATATCAGTGCCCCCGGATTTGAACCTGTTTCCATCTCCGGCGCAGAAATCCTGCCGGATGTGACGGCACTGCAGAATGTAAGCCTCCGCCCCTCGGACCGCGCGGGTGCAGAAGAGGTTTTTGTGATACTAGCGCATACACTGTATGGGTATTATCCGCCGAAGATTGCAGAAGATGAAATAAAACCTTTAAACGAAACTGGGGAAATCGTATTAAGCAGAGTGGTGGTTCCGGAGTATATTGTGGTGCATGACGGTTCTCCGAGAGATTCTACGGCACAGAATTATTATGTGAAATACAAAGATTATATTAAAAATGTCGCTTCAAGTGAAATCTATGCCACGTGGCCGGCAGATACAATCCGGGCAAATGTACTGGCAATCATGTCTTTTACGCTGAATCGGGTATATACCGAATGGTACAGAAATCAGGGATATGATTTTACGATCACGTCCTCGACCGCATTTGACCACAAATGGATCCCGGAGAGAAATGTATTTGACACGATTTCTGTCATAGTAGATGAATTGTTTGCAGATTATCTGTCCAGGCCAAATGTCCGTCAGCCGATATTGACACAGTATTGCGACGGGCGGCGTGTAACTTGTCCGAACTGGATGACTCAGTGGGGGTCTATGGCTCTCGGGGAACAAGGGTATACTCCTATAGAAATCCTTCGTTATTATTACGGCGATGACATGTATATCAATACCGCACAGGAAGTATCGGGAATTCCTTCCTCCTGGCCGGGGTATACGCTGGAAATCGGATCCAGCGGGGAAAAAGTACGACAGATCCAGGAACAGTTGAATGTGATTGCAGGTGCATATCCGTTAATCCCGAAGATTCAGGAGGACGGAATCTACGGTCCTGCCACGGCTGAGGCAGTCAGGGTATTCCAGTCCGTGTTCGGGCTGCCGCAGACAGGAGAAGTAGATTACAGAACCTGGTATAAGATTTCAGAAATATATGTGGCTGTGTCCAGAATCGCTGAACTGACATAAAAGAGAAAGGTCGTGGAAGTTCATATCCGTCAGCATCTGACAGGTTTTAGGCCGGAATGTGTTCATGAGCAAGGAACACGGTGGAATATCTGATCCCAGTAAATTCCTATGTGTGCAGTGCTGTGATTTTCTATGGCGGAGCTGCCGTGGGCGCGGCAGCATTGTGACAGCCGGCCATTATCACAGGCTTATCAAATAGTGATATAGAATATCAATGAATTCGCTGTTGGTGGGCTTTTCTTTTAACGGATATCTGGCAATACTGATTAAAAACTCCCGGTTGCCGCGGTGCCAGCAGTTAGAAATAACAGTACGCACGCAGTGTTCCACATTGGCAGGCTTTGTCTGAAAATGTTCTGCAACATCCACATAAAGTGTTTTATAAACAGACGTGAGATATTCTTCGTTGTCCAGGCAGAGCACCAGTGCATAAGTAAGATATCGGAATCCAAGATAAGTGGAACGGATGCCCAGGGTCAATAAAAGATTCGTGATATTTTTTGTCATTAGAACTTCCTCCTTTCTTTGGTATCAACCCAATTAAGGGAAAAAACGGAATAATCCAACAAGAAAATTAAAATGGACACAAAAAATGACATAACTCTATAAAAAAAGACATTTACGTAGCATATTATTAGAATTGTGTATAAGTTTTCTTAAGATTTTGAATACTATAACAAGTTGGTTTATATGCCTCCGGCATGCAGTCAGACTGCCGGTGACAGGTTTTTGACATGAATGTAAACATTTTACTTATAAAAGCTGTTGAATTCTGAGAAGACATGTAGTATAATCTTTACAATTTGAGAACGAGGACGCTCTGGAATTCATACGCCGGAAGTGTCCTCTTTTTAAGGGATGCATCAGAAAAATTTCACACCTGCGCGGAAATAAGTGTGCTTCTGTATATTTGTCAAGTCCGCGGGGCGTGTGAAGCATACTTCTTTAATACTTGAAGGGAACAGGTGAACAGATGAAAGCGTTTCTAATTTTAGAGGACGGAACCGTGTTTACAGGTACAAGCATAGGTTCAACGAGAGATATGATCAGTGAAATCGTATTCAACACTTCCATGACAGGGTATCTGGAAGTGCTGACAGACCCTTCTTATGCGGGGCAGGCAGTTGTGATGACCTGGCCGTTGATTGGGAATTATGGAATTACTCCGGATATGGAATCACGCAAAGCGTGGCCGGACGGATACATTGTAAGAGAACTTTCACGTATGCCAAGCAATTTCCGATGTGAAGGAACAATTCAGGATTTCCTGAAGAATCAGGACATTCCGGGCATCGCAGGAATTGACACCCGTGCATTGACAAAACTTCTCAGGGAAAAGGGCACAATGAACGGTATGATTACCACCAATGAGAATTATAATATAGAAGAAATTCTTCCGAAACTGAAAGCGTACAAAGTCGGTGATGTCGTCTCAAAAGCAACCTGCCCTGAAAAGTACGTCCTGAAAGGGCACGGAAGGAAGGTGGCGCTTCTGGATTTTGGGGCGAAGGACAATATTGCAAGGTCTCTGAACAGAAGAGGATGTGAAGTTACAGTCTATCCGGCTCACACAAGTGCTGAAGAAATTATTGCCTCCAAACCGGACGGAATCATGCTTTCCAACGGACCGGGAGATCCGTCAGAGTGCACGGATATTATAGAAGAAATCAGAAAGTTATATCATACAGACATCCCGATTTTTGCAATCTGCCTGGGACATCAGCTTATGGCGCTGGCAACAGGGGCAACGACTCACAAACTCAAATACGGGCACAGAGGCGGCAATCATCCGGTCAAAGATCTGAAAACAAACAGAGTTTATATTTCGTCCCAGAACCACGGTTATGTAGTGGACGCGGAAAAAATGGATCCGAATGTTGCAGTTCCTGCGTTTGTTAATGTGAATGACGGGACAAATGAAGGACTGGAATACATCGGGAAGAATATTTTTACGGTGCAGTTCCATCCGGAAGCCTGCCCGGGGCCGCAGGACTCGGGATATTTGTTTGACAGATTTATTGATATGATGGGAGGAGCGAAATAATGCCAAGAGACTACAGTATCAAAAAAGTATTGGTTATCGGCTCGGGTCCGATCGTGATCGGACAGGCGGCAGAATTTGACTATGCAGGAACTCAGGCATGCCGCTCTTTAAAAGAGGAAGGAATCGAAGTCGTATTGCTGAATTCCAATCCGGCAACGATCATGACAGATAAAGATATAGCTGACAGAGTGTACATCGAACCTCTGACAGTTGAGGTTGTTTCACAGTTAATACAGAAAGAAAAGCCGGACAGCGTACTGCCCACACTCGGCGGACAGGCAGGGCTGAACCTGGCGATGGAACTGGAGGAATCCGGCTTCCTGAAAGAAAATCATGTCCGTCTTATCGGTACAACATCGGAGACGATTAAAAAAGCGGAAGACCGTCTGGAATTCAAAGCCACCATGGAAAAAATCGGAGAGCCGGTGGCGGCGTCTCTCGTCGTGGAGAATGTGCCGGACGGGCTGGCATTTGCTAATGAAATCGGATACCCTGTAGTGCTCCGCCCTGCCTACACACTGGGCGGAAGCGGCGGCGGAATCGCACACAATCCCGGAGAATTGATGGAAATCCTGGAGAACGGTCTGCGTCTTTCCCGTGTTGGGCAGGTGCTGGTGGAACGGTGCATCGCAGGATGGAAGGAAATTGAATATGAAGTGATGCGCGACAGCAACGGTAACTGCATTACTGTATGTAATATGGAAAATATAGATCCTGTCGGTGTTCACACCGGAGACAGCATTGTAGTTGCCCCGTCCCAGACACTCAGTGATAAAGAATACCAGATGCTCCGTACTTCTGCTCTGAATATTATCAGCGAGCTGAACATAACAGGCGGATGTAATGTACAGTATGCACTTCATCCGGAATCTTTTGAATATTGCGTCATTGAAGTAAACCCGCGTGTAAGCCGCTCTTCTGCGCTTGCGTCCAAAGCGACCGGATATCCGATTGCGAAGGTGGCGGCAAAAATTGCCCTGGGGTATACGCTGGATGAGATTAAAAATGCAATCACGCATAAAACATATGCCAGTTTTGAACCGATGCTTGATTATTGCGTCGTAAAAATCCCGAGGCTGCCGTTTGATAAATTTATCAGTGCAAAAAGGACACTGACTACACAGATGAAAGCGACCGGAGAGGTTATGAGTATCTGTGACAACTTTGAGGGCGCATTGATGAAAGCCATCCGTTCCCTGGAGCAGCACGTGGACAGCTTGATGTCCTATGATTTTACCGGGCTTTCGGATGAAGATCTGATGGAGCAGATGAAAATCGTGGATGACATGCGCATGTGGAGAATCGCAGAGGCGCTAAGGCGCGGGATTAATTATGACACGATTCACAGGATGACCATGATTGACAAATGGTTTATCGATAAATTTGCGATTATCGTGGAAATGGAGCAACGGCTGAAAACCGAGGAACTGACACTGGAGCTTTTAAAAGAAGCAAAGCGGATGGAATTCCCTGACAATGTCATTGCAAAGATTACCGGAAAAGGCGAAAGACAGATTCACGATATGCGCCATGAGCATGGTATCGTGGCAGCATATAAAATGGTAGACACCTGCGCTGCAGAGTTTGCCGCAGAGACACCCTATTATTATTCTGTATTCGGAAGTGAGAATGAAGCGGTTAAAACAGAAGGCAGGAAGAAAGTCCTTGTTCTTGGTTCCGGACCGATCCGAATCGGCCAGGGAATCGAATTTGATTTCTGTTCCGTGCATTGTACCTGGGCATTTTCAAAAGAAGGATACGAAACAATCATTGTAAATAATAATCCGGAGACTGTAAGTACGGACTTTGATATCGCAGATAAGCTGTATTTTGAGCCGCTTACGCCGGAGGATGTTGAGAGCATTGTAGATCTTGAGAAGCCGGACGGAGCAGTCGTACAGTTCGGCGGTCAGACGGCGATCAAGTTGACGGAAAGCCTGATGAAGATGGGAGTGCCGATCCTCGGGACATCGGCAGAAAATGTTGACAAGGCTGAGGACAGAGAGCTGTTCGATGAAATTCTTGAAGAATGTCAGATTCCGCGTCCGACCGGAGGTACGGTATTTACCGCGGAGGAAGCAAAGGAAGTTGCCAACAGACTGGGATATCCGGTGCTGGTAAGACCTTCTTACGTGCTTGGCGGCCAGGGAATGCAGATTGCGATTAATGACCATGATATCGATGAGTTCATCGGAATTATCAACCGGATTGCACAGGATCATCCGATTCTGGTCGATAAATATCTTTGCGGGAAAGAGATTGAGGTGGACGCAGTCTGCGACGGCACAGATATCCTGATCCCGGGTATCATGGAGCATATCGAGCGCGCCGGAATCCATTCCGGAGACAGCATTTCCGTATACCCGGCGCAGAGCCTCTCTGCAAAAGCAAAGGAAAAAATCGCGGATTATACGGCAAGGCTTGCCAAATCGCTGCATGTTGTCGGCATGATTAATATTCAGTTTATCGTGTGCGGTGAGGACGATGTGTATGTCATCGAAGTTAACCCGCGTTCGAGCCGAACAGTGCCGTATATCAGCAAAGTGACAGGAATCCCGATCGTGCCGCTTGCAACAAAAGTAATTATCGGAAAGAAAATAAAAGAACTTGGATATACGCCGGGACTTCAGCCGGAGGCAGATTATGTGGCGGTCAAAATGCCTGTCTTCTCCTTTGAAAAAATCAGAGGTGCGGACATCAGCCTCGGACCGGAAATGAAATCCACAGGAGAATGTCTGGGAATCGCTGCCACATTTGATGAGGCACTTTATAAGGCATTTCTGGGAGCGGGCGTACATCTGCCGAAATATAAAAACATGATCATGACTGTCCGGGATGAAGATCAGGAAGAAGCAGTGGAAATCGGACGCCGGTTTGAAAAAATAGGATATCGCATTTTTGCCACGGCAGGCACGGCGGCAAGCCTCGCTGCCGGCGGCGTGAAAGCGATTCCGGTGCGGAAAATCGAACAGGAATCTCCAAACCTGATGGATTTGATACTTGGTCACGAAATTGACCTCGTGATTGATATACCGGCGCAGGGCGCAGACCATTCCAGAGACGGATTTGTCATCAGGAGAAATGCAATCGAGACAGGAGTGAACGTGCTTACAGCGATGGATACCGCACGGGCACTGATTACCAGTCTGGAAAATACAGATATTAAAAAACTGACTCTGATTGATATAGCAACAGTGGAATAATGAATCATATATGCTTCGTGAGATTAAAACGAAAGAACAAAAACAGAGGGGCAATGGCAGAAAGGCTGCCATTGCCCCTCTGTTTTTTTTGCCAAATCGTCCGGAGGCAGTTACTGTAGGTTGCCAGGCATGTGAAAAAAGGTCCGGTGGACCTTTTTTGAGTATGGTGCGGACTGGATTATTTAACATAAATATAAATTATGATACTTTACTTTATCATAAAAATATGTTATAGTTATGGACAGGGAGTAATCATAATAGATTTGGGCGGAGTTTCCGTGAGCCGGATTCTCCGCCCTGATTCGATTTCAGGAGCAGTCCTGATAAGGGGAGTGGTGATATGCTGGATTTTCGTATGGAAACTTTTATGACAGTATGCCGCTGTATGAACTATACTCGTGCGTCGGAGGAACTCAAGATTACACAGCCGGCAGTATCTCAGCAAATACGGTATCTGGAAAAGCATTACAATGCGAAACTGTTTCGTTATGAAGGAAAGAAATTAAAGCTCACCGACGCGGGGGAGATACTGCGGGATGCTTCTCTTTCTATGATGAATGATGAAGCGTCGCTGAAAAACCGGATACAAAAAGCGGATAAATCACAGGGAAACCTTCGCCTCGGCTCTACGACGGCTGTTGGGGAGATGATGCTGCCGGATATACTGGAACGATACATGAGGAAATATCCGGATGTGCAGGTGCAGATGGATCTGGCGGATACAGATAGATTACTGGAGAAGGTGAACACAGGCGAGCTTGATTTTGTGCTGACGGAAGGCTTTTTTGACCGGGAGGCATATGATTATCAGGTTTTGTCAGAAGAAAGATTTATTGCTGTTGCAGGACCGCGATACCGGTTTGTGAATATGAAAAAGAGTGGAAAGCTGAAGCTGGAAGAACTTCTCGGTGAGCGGCTTTTGCTCCGGGAGCCGGGATCAGGCAGCCGGGAAGTTTTGGAGCATCTGCTTGACGCAGAGAAGCTGAAGCCTGAAGGGTTCGTAAAGCGTGCCGCGGTCAGCGGGTTACATACGGTGAAAGCTCTTGCAAAGGCAGGATGCGGCATAACATTTCTATATGAAAGTACTGTGCATGAGGAATTGCAAAAAGGAGAGCTTACAGAGATTCCGCTGAAAGATGTTCATGTATGCCATGAATTTTCGGCAGTCTGGAAAAAAGGAAATGCAGTACATGCTTCATTTCTTAACGCACTTGAAAAAAATGAAGAACCGTCGTAAAATAATCGGAAGTATAACAGTACTGAATTGGTTACGGAGGAAAGCAGATGATTAAAGGTGTGATTTTTGACCTGGACGGCACGCTTTTGAATTCCATGCCGGTATGGGAGAATCTTGGAGAATTGTATTTGAAATCACTTGGCATCGAGGCAGAACCTGATCTGGGGCGGGAACTGTTCACTATGAGCATGGGGCAGGCTGCGGATTATATGATCGGTCATTACGGGCTTAAGATTGACAGGGAACAGGTCATGGAAGGAATCGTCCGTGAGGTGCAGGATTTTTACGCTGAAAAGGTTCCCCTGAAGGCGGGAGCACGTGATTTTCTGGAAGAATTCAGGGAAAGGCAGCTTCCGATGGTGATTGTCACATCAGGAGAGAGACAACTGGCAGAGGATGCGTTGAAACGGCTGGGAATCTACAACTGGTTTGACGGAATTTATACCTGTACAGAATTTGGAACTGACAAGAACCACCCGGATATTTATAATGCCGTTTCTCTCATGATGGATGCAGACCCGAAAGATATTCTTGTTTTTGAAGATGCGTATCATGCAGTAAAGACTGCGAAAGATGCAGGGTTTGTCACAGCGGCAGTCTATGATCAGTCGAATGACAGAGATCTGAAGAAAATATGGGAGTCGGCGGATTACTATCTGCCTGAGTTCAAAGATTTCGATGTATTCTGGAGAAGAGTGTCTGAAAAATGACGATAAAACAATTGAAATTTTATAATGAATACTAAACAGAATAGTCAAAAATCCAATTGGATTTTTGGCTATTCTGTTACTAATTATACAAAAAAATTCATTGAAATACCGGGGGGGGTATATTATAATTAATTTGACATAATATCTCAGAAAGGAAGGGAAAAAGATGAGAAAAAGAATGCAACAGATATGTGCTGCAGCTTTGTCGTTGCTTATGATCGTGACGAGTTCGGGTATTTCCGGGCTTGGCGGGATTGATAAAGTCCTGGCGGCCGAAGGCGTACAGGTGACAACAAGCGGAAGCACAATCACAATCGGTAATGAATACATTGAAAGAACATTTTCGATGACTGACGGTAAGCTCAAGACCGACAGCATTACCAACAAACGTACGGGAGATACTCCTACGGTATTTACTCCCGGAGAAGGCAGCGAGGAATTCATTGTCAAAACAGTAAAAGACGGAGACACACCGGTTATTTCGATGGATGCACTCGACCGTACCGGATGGGTCGCTACCGCGGACAGCTATCAGAATGCATCCGGCAACAGCGACGGACCGGCACAGAATCTTCTGGACGGGAATCTTCAGTCTATCTGGCACAGCAAATATAATACCAGCGGTGCAGTGGGAAACACGAATTTCCCATATAATGTAATCATCACACTGAATGGTACAAAGACGTTCCAGTCATTTTCTTACACACCGCGGCAGGAAGGTGAGAACACGAACGGTAACTTGAGAGGTTATGAGCTGTATGCAGCAACGAGCAGTGACGGTTCTGCACTTGATGTAAATGATGCAGGATGGACACTGATTTCAAAAGGTAACTTCGAGTATAATGGTGTGAACCCGATCTATGTTAACCTGAGTGAAGCCGTCACGGCGAATCAGGTAAAACTGGTGGCACTTTCCGCAAATAACGGAGCAAACTTCGGCGGCGGAGCAGAATTTAACCTCTATGCTGATAAGGCTCCGATTTCCACTGTCAGCAGATCATTCGCATCAAGCGAGCTGACATTGAATGGCGATCCGGTGGTGGAAAATACGACGGCAACAATCAACGATGTTAATAAGACCGGAAAGAAAATCACTTTCAATTTTAACACATTTACATACAAAGAAGTAGATTACACGATCAGTGAAGTGATCGTTATGTATGAGGGCGATCATTTCATGAGAAAGTATCTGGAAATCAGTGTTCCGGAAGCCCAGAGGGCAAATGCTGTGATCGACTACATTGATCTGGAATCACTGAATGTAAATGCAGATGATGCGCAGTGGACAATTCCGACGGATGCAGGCGGAATCGTTCAGATGTCCCAGTTTAAGGCGAATCTCGGACAGCCGTTCTATATTCAGGGCATGTTCTTCGGATGCGAATTCCCGGAGACAGACAATGAAATCGTAGACGGAACCGGATATATGAGATATTATACCGGAAAATCTTTTGAAAGATTCGGACTGGACAACCAGCTTACGACCGATGGGAAATATGTCACATGGCAGACGGTAGTAGGTGCGGCAAGAAGCACAGAAAATGAAGTTATCCAGGCAGATTTCTATGACTACATTGATTCTATTGCGACACCGTCAGAGTTCCGTATCCAGTACAACTCATGGTTCGACAATATGATGCTGATTGATGACAACAATATCCTGGAGTCCTTTATTGAAATTGATAAAGAACTGAATAATGCAGAGGTTCGTCCGCTGGATTCTTATGTAGTGGATGACGGATGGAATAACTATAATTACACATCTGTTGTTGATGCAAGCCGAAGCGGTACGACGCTGAATGAATCCGGGTTCTGGGAATTCAATACCAAATTCCCGGATGGTCTGACACCGTCCAGTGAACTTGTGCAGAAATTCGGAAGCAACTTCGGTGTGTGGATCGGACCTAGAGGCGGATACAACTTCTATGGTCAGCTGGCGGATATCCTTACCGCGAACGGCACAGGAAGTAAAGCGGGCGGTTCAATAGATGTTGCCGACCGTGTATATGTGGAGAACTTCGGTGATATGGCTGTCGACTGGCAGAAGAAATACGGCGTCAACTACTGGAAATGGGACGGATTTGCCGACACTGCACAGTACAGTCAGTGGAGCGGAACAGACGGAGTTCCGGGGTATGCGAACAATCATATGACAGGCGGTTATCAGAACATGTACCATGTGACTGACCTTTGGGAGGCATGGATCGACCTGTTTGAGAGAGTACGTCAGAGCGAGAAGGAAGACGGCATTAACAACCTGTGGATTTCCCTGACATGTTACGTGAATCCGAGCCCGTGGTTCCTCCAGTGGGCAAACAGTGTATGGATTCAGTGTACAGCCGACCAGGCTGACGCAGGTTCCAGCACCAGCAAGATGGATCGCCAGATGACATACCGTGACGCATGCTACTATGATTTCCTTAAGAACCATGAATTCCAGTTCCCTCTGGCAAATATCTATAACCACGACCCGGTTTATGGAAAAGAAGGAACGAGCATGACTCTGGATACTGCTACAGATGAACAGTTCCAGAATTATCTGTATATGCTTTCTACCCGCGGAACTACTTTCTGGGAGCTGTACTATTCTGACAGCATTATGACAGAAGGCAAGTATGAAGTGACAGGAGAATTCCTTGAGTGGGCAGAAGAGAACTCACATATGCTCAGAAATGCAAAAATGTTCGGACAGTCTCCGAATACAGGCACTGTTCTGGGTGGCAACGGAAGCGGAGAAAACAATGCTTACGGCTTTGCTTGTTTCGACGGAACAGATGGCCTGATTTCTGTAAGGAATCCGGCGACCAGTGAGAGAACTGTAACAATTACATTTGACAGAACACTCGGTGTTCCGGAAAATGCAGGCACATTACAGTATCATCTGGAGCATTCTTATAATCTGACTGAGGGTACAGCGACGACAGGAACACTGACCTACGGAGATACGGTTACTTTCACACTTAAGCCGGATGAAGTAAGGATTCTGCGTGTATCAGCGGATGGAGATACGACCGCTCCGGAATTCGCAAGAGCTTACACAGACGGAAACAAGACAATCATCGTGAAGTTTAATGAAAAAGTATACGGCGGGCAGTTTACTGTATCAGGCGCAGAGGTTGCTTCTGTGACAAAGAGCGCTGATGATATCACATACCGCATTGAACTGGCACAGGCTCCGGCGGACGGAACAGAACTTACTGTTACGGCAGGAGATGATGTCAAGGATATGGCAGGAAACGCACCGGAAGAAAAATCTGTGAAGGTAGTATACCGTGCAGATAATCAGGTGGTCTATACTGAATCCGCAGAGCTTGCAGGAACTGCAGAGCTTGCAGACGCAGATGAATCTCTGAATACGATCAACGGATTTACAGTAACTGCAGAAGTGGCAACAACAGGCACAGGCGCAGTTATTTCACAGGAAGGCGGATATGAGCTCGGCATTCAGGCTGATGGAAAAGCATATTTCACAGTCAATGGCGCGACGGCGGTATCCGATACTGTAGTGAATGACGGTACAAGCCATGCAATTGTAGGTGTTAAAGAAAATAATGGTATGCTGAAGATTTATGTGGATGCAGAACTGGAAGGCTCCGCATACAATAAGGATAACCGTTATTTCGAGGTTCCGGCAGCAGCAATCGTTGCAGGAAATGATGATTTCCAGGGAACACTTTCTGCAAAGGTAATGGATGCGGCATACGGCTATGATGCAGTAGAAGAAGCAATTAACGGACCTTCAGCGGAAAACCTGGCATTGAACAAGACAGCTGCTATCGGCTGGACTGACGGAAGTTCAGACTCGATCGGTAACGGACAACGTCCGCCGTCAATGGCAGTCGATGGAGCTAAAGATAATACAAGCCTCTATGGAGAGTTTGGTTATGATAATAACAATAAATCCTCCTGGCTGCAGGTGGATCTGGGCGGGGTTTACAAAGTAGAATCTCTTAACCTGTATCGTTATTTCGGCGATGGAAGAACTTATAACGGAACAGTTATTGCACTTGCAGAAGACGAAGAAGATTTTGCAGATCATACAGCAACTGTGATTTATAATTCTGACAGTGAAAATGTACACGGTTTTGGCGCAGGTGAAGATGCGACATATGCGGAAACTGCTGCCGGCAAGACATTTGAACTTGCGGAAAAGGTAAGGGCAAGATATGTGCGCGTTTATATGAAGGGTTCAGGAAGCGGAACAACCAACCATATTGTTGAACTTGAAGTGTATGGTATTAATAAAGAGGTGGGACCGACTCCGGATCTGACAGCTCTGAATGCAAGAATTGCAGAGCTTGAACAGGTAAGCACAGAAGGTAAGACAACTTCAAGTGCAGCAGAGTTCACAAAACTGCTGAAACGTGCAAAAGCACTTGCGGTAAGTGAATATGCTACGCAGGATGAAGTAACTGCAATGGTAGCAGCCCTCGCAGATGCAGAAAACATTCTCAAAGAGCGCGGCGATGTGACAGAACTTCAGAATCTGGTTTATGCATGCATGTCCGTCAAAGAAGAAGAGTATACGGAAGCTACATGGGAAGTGTTCGCTGGTGCTCTTGCAGATGCACAGGATGTGATTGCGGATAAAGATGATAAGACACAGGCAGAAATCGATGCGGCAGGAGATGCACTGAAAGCGGCAAAGAACGGTCTTGTGGATGTAGCGGAAGTTGTCAACCTTGCACTGAATAAGACTGCAGCCGCAAGATGGGCTGTAGATGATTTAAATGCGGCCACTAACAATGAACGTCCGGCCAGTATGGCAGTTGACGGAAACAGGTCAACAGGTAATTGCAATGTCAATTATGCAGATTTTGGAGCAGACAACAGAGATGAATCATCTTATCTGCAGGTTGATCTTGGAAATATTTACAAAGTCAGCTCTATTCAGCTGTATCGTTACTGGAATGGTGGAAGGATTTATAAGGGCACAGTAATTGCGCTTGCTGAAAATGAAGCGGATTTCGCTGACAAAACAGCAACAGTCATTTATAATTCTGACGTTGATAATACACATGGATTCGGAACGGGAGAAGATGCAACCTATGCTGAAACCGGCGATGGAAAGACTTTTACCCTGTCCGAAAAAGTGAAAGCACGGTATGTACGTGTTTACATGCACGGAAGTAATGGTGGTCAGACCAATCACATTGTCGAGCTGGAAGTATATGGCGTAGACCGTACATATGAAGGAAATGTAAACTATGAAGCTCTGAATAACAGAATCACTGAACTGGAAGCAGTAAGCACAGAGGGCAAGACAACCGGCAGCGTTGTTGAGTTCGAGGCAATTCTGGAATCTGCAAAAATAGTTGCTGCAAATACAGATGCTACACAGGCAGAAGTCGATGCTAAAGTGGCAGAACTGGCGGATGCGGAAGCAATTCTCAAGAATCGCGGAGATGTAACGGCACTTAAGGAATTGATTGAATCCTTTGCTTCCCTGAGTGAGGATGCGTACACAGCTGAAACATGGGCGGTTTATGCAGAGGCTCTGGAAGCGGCAGAGGCAGCAGTGAAGGATAACAGCGATCTGACTCAGGAGCAGGTAGATGCACTTAAGACAGCTTTGCAGACAGCAAAGGATAATCTGGCGGATGCTGCATATATTACAAGCCTCGTTGTAACACCTCCGACAAAAACCACATATGTGACCGGAGAAGAGCTGGATAAGACAGGAATGTCTGTAAAAGCGGTTTACAGTGACAGCACTGAAGTTGATGTGACTGCTGATGCAGAAGTCAGTGCATTAGACAGCACAGAAGCAGGAATTAAGACGATAACGGTAACTTATGGAGGAAAGACAGAAACCTTTAATGTTACTGTACTGGGGCTGACACAGTTTGATGATGCGATTCTCGTAAAGAATGCAAAAGCAAATTCCGAACAGCTTCCGATCAAATGGGTAAATGACGGTGGAGCAACCTGGGCATTCGATGATGAGGCACACTGGTGGCATTCAAGATATGAAGATTTTGACCAGAAGGGCGAAGGTGAAGTGGATGACGGAAAACCGACAACTGACAACCCAATCTGGCTTCAGACAGGATTTGACGGCGTTCAGTATGTGAAGAAGATTACATATCTGCCGAGACAGGGAACGCAGGAATATGGAAGAGTTAAAGATTACTCAATTGCAGTTGCAAACATGACAGATCCGACAGCAGTACCGACCGACAGCGATTTCACAGTTGTTAAGAGCGGAACACTGCAGAATGTTGCTACAGAGCAGACCATTATGCTGGATGAGTTTACGGCGGCAACCCATGTACGGCTTATTGTAACTTCTGTATATGCAAACGGCGGAACACCGCATGTAGCAGCACAAAGAATCAAGATTTTCGGAACAGTTGTCAACAGCATCAGCCTGACTGCTCCTGCTAAACTTGAATACACTCAGGGTGAAAACCTGATTCTGAACGGCATGAAAGTAGAAGCTACATACAGCGACGAGACAAAAGCTGACGTGACGACAGGTGCGGCAGTTACAGGATATGATCCGGCAGTGGCAGGAACTCAGACAGTTACAGTATCTTATGCAGGAAAGACAGCAACATTTGAAGTATCTGTTAAAGAGGCTCCAAAGACGCTGACAGGCATTACAGTAACAGCTCCGACAAAGACAGAATACACAGTCGGCGATACTCTCGATACAACTGGAATGGTTGTAAAAGCAGTTTACAGCAACGGCGATGAAACTGTTGTTACAGAAAATGCAACACTCAGCGGATTTGACAGTTCAACGGCCGGAACAAAGACGGTAACTGTAACATATGAAGGAAAGAGTGCAACATTTGAAGTTACAATTAAAGAACCGGCTGCTGAAGTTGATACCAGCGAGCTTGAAGCCGAAATTGCTAAAGCAGATGCCATTGATCTGACCGCTTATAAGGATGGCGCAGAAAAAGATGCATTTATTGCAGCACTTGCAGCAGCAAAAGAAGCGGAAGAAAAGGCAGAGAGTCAGGATGCAGTTGATGCAGCGAAAGCAGCACTTGCAGATGCAGCAGCAAAACTGATTCCGGCAGAACCGGAAACCCCGGTAGTATCCATCAGCTTTGATAAAGAAGCAGACAGCATCATCATAAAAGAAGAGAAAAAACTTGAAGTTACTGTAGACCCGGATGATGCAAAGGTTGAGTGGTCAAGCGATAACGAAGATGTGCTTACAGTTGATACAGACGGAAAGATCAAAGCAATGTGGCCTGGCGAAGCAACAGTTACGGCAAAGGCAGGTGACAAGACTGCAGGCATCAAGATTACGGTATACGGAGTAGAGAAAATCTACAATGATGTGAAGAACAATGACTGGTTCTATGATGCAACTAACTGGGCATATATTAATGATGTGATGAGCGGTTACGGCGACGGTTCCTTCGGACCTGGTGACTCACTTGCAAGAGCGCAGTTCGCAGTTATCATGTACCGGATCGCAGGAACACCGGAAGTAGAATTTGAGGAGAGATTCCCGGATGTCAAGGAAGGTGACTGGTTCGCAGACGCAGTGATCTGGGCAAACGACAATGAGATTATCACAGGATATACAGCGACAGGAATGTTCGGACCTGCAGATAAGATCACAAGAGAACAGATTGCGGCAATCCTGTACCGTTATGCAAAGGCAGAAAGATATGATGTAGAAGCTTCTGACGATCTGGCTGATTTCCCGGATGCCGATAAGGTCAGCGGATTTGCACAGGATGCAATGAAATGGGCTGTCGGAAGCGGACTTATCAAGGGCGACAATGGAAAACTGAATCCACAGGGCAATGCAAACCGTGCGGAAGCAGCAACGCTCATTAAGAGATTCTGTGAAGCTTGCGAAAAGTAGGAACAATCACAGAAACTGAAGTAATGACAAATTCATAGAATAAACTCCTGGGAGGCGGTCGAACCTGAATGGTAAGGCTGTCTCCTTCATTATGCTAAAAATGCCTTGATCCAGCGTAAAGACCTGCTGACGGGTTTTGGCAAGGCTGCTTGACAAGCGTTCAGGACTGCGTTAAGGTTAGCGTTAGAAAAAACTGTGAATGAGGTGGAAAAGATGGGATTTGAGCGAAAACATATAGAATTAAAAAGAAAGCATAGAGGAATCCTCTGTATTATTATGGCTGCGTTTTTCTTTGCGCTTATGTCAATGTTTGTACGGCTGGCAGGTGAATTGCCGTCTGTGCAGAAAAGTTTTTTCAGAAATCTTGTTGCTCTTATATTTGCCGGAATTATCCTTAAAAAGGATGGTGTAAAATTTTCGGGCAAAAAAGAAAATATAAAGTTTCTTTTTCTGCGTTCTGTTTTTGGAACAATCGGTATTTTGGCTAATTTTTACGCTGTGGACCATCTGGTCCTGTCAGACGCATCTATGCTGAACAAAATGTCTCCTTTTTTTGCAATTATATTCAGCTTCTTTCTTCTGAAAGAAAAAGTTAAAATCCCGCAGGCTGTGTTTGTCGCAGGGGCTTTTCTCGGAAGTCTTTTGATTATTAAACCAACGGCGGGAATTCTCAGCTCACCGGCCGCACTTGTAGGGCTGCTTGGCGGGCTTGCGGCCGGGGCTGCGTATACCTATGTGCGTATCCTTGGTCTGAAAGGTGAAAAAGGCCCGTTTATCGTGTTTGTTTTTTCATCTTTTTCCTGTTTATGTGTTCTTCCCTGGCTTTTGTTTCATTGTGAGCCGATGACAGGGATGCAGGTGTTATTTTTATTACTTGCCGGGCTTTCCGCGGCGGGCGGGCAGTTCAGTGTGACAGCCGCGTACTGCTATGCTCCGGCAAGAGAAATCTCCGTATATGATTATTCACAGATTATTTTTTCGGCAATCCTGGGGTTCTTCGTTTTTGGACAGATTCCGGATGTTTACAGTATCCTTGGATACGGAATCATCTGTACGATGGCGGTGTTGATGTTCCTGTATAATAACCGGAAAAGTGCTGTGAAAAAGTAAGATTTTTTTGAAAATTCAAGGTGTACTGAAAAAGAATCTTACGATATAATAAGAATATTCAGGCAGAGAAATGTTGATGAATCTGACAGGACAATCGTATTGCGGCGATGAGCCGAAGGGGCGATACCCAGTATGATTCACCCTAAATAACACTATGTTTCGCTGGTCTGTTTTCCCGATAGCACAGTTGTAAAAGCCTCAGCGTAGCCCGCTACGCCTGCGTTTTTACAACTGCACATGGTAAAGAAAGGAAAGAAAAATGATTACAGAAAAGAAAAAAACAGCAATGTCTATGCTAAGAAACTCTGAGAAAATATATGGACTTATGTCTCCGTGCACACAGATGCCTTATGTGGCCTGTGATCCGGAAACTTATGATGACCAGGTCTTTTTGTTTGAAAAGGAAGAGGATGCACGCAAAGAAGCACAGTGTCTGGCAAATAAAAAGATACCGGTGCGTCTGGCAATGATTGATAAAAACAGCCGTCTTCCGTTTTTTGTAAATCTTTATCCGATAGGGGTAAATTGCCTTATTGTCGGTAAAGGGACGGATTCCGAGGTTTCTTTACAGATAGAAGAATTGATTACAAGAAAGATACCGGAAAAAATTCCGGAAGGAAAACAGATGGTAGAAAATCCGGAACTGCATCTGACTGCACTGTATATTGCCCAGGAGATGCGCAGACAGCCGGAGCAGGAGATAAACGACGATATTAAAGATATGCAGGAAGAGCTGATGGCGCATTTCAAGAAGGGAAAATATATTATTCCTGTCAAGGGTCGGGAGAAAAAAGAAATGCCGATTTTAAAACAGAAAGACGGGAAAATATTTCACCCGGTTTTCACTGATATTCAGGAGTTTGTTAAGTTTGTAAGCCTTCACCGGGAAGAGAAGTTTGAAACACTCGTTGTGGAAGCAGAAAAGCTTCCGGAGCTTCTGATAAAAGAAGCTGCCGGAGTGGCGGTGAATCCGATGGGGGTAAATCTTCAGCTTCAGTTAGCAAGGAGAAAATAGAGTGACGGCTGTCAGAGAGGACAACCAGGGGATAACAATGTATTATACAATAGTAGTTGCAGATGATGAAGAAGAAATCCGCCGTTCTTTGATAAGAAAGGTTGACTGGGATGAGGCTGGTTTCAGGGTAGTAGGGGAAGCTGAAAATGGAATCGAGGCACTGGAACTTGTAGAAAAGCTGGAACCTGACCTGCTCCTTACGGATTTGAAAATGCCGTTTGTTTCCGGAATTGAACTGGCAAGGCAGGTGAGGGAAATAAGGCCTACCATGCAGATCGTTTTCTTAAGCGGGTACGATGATTTTACATATGCCCAACAGGCAATCCAATATAATATCATAAGCTATATGCTAAAACCGATATCAGCAAAAGAAGTAACGGAAGAACTGAAAAAATTCATCAAAAAATGGAAAAGAAGTTTCAGGAGTTTGCGGCACATGACCTGATGCTGGAAAAGATGGAAAAATCAGAATTCCTGATGCCGCTTCTTTTAGATGATTATGCCAGACACGGTACAAATCCGGAGGAACATGCACGCCTGCTCCGGGAAGCAGAAGCCTGCGGACTGGTTGAGACCAAACAGCCTTCATTGTTGAAATACGTGGTGATCGTGACAAGGTTTCTGGATGAGGAAGGAAAAAACTGTACACCAAGGGCGAGCATGCATGCGGTGGATACGATTTTGCAGAAATACATGAAGCATGCAAGTATTTACCTGGAAGGGAAAGTCGTGTCCCTTCTAATGGCGACAGATTCCGGATTTGAAAAATATCTTCATATCCTTGCTGATGACATCTCACAGAGTGTGGAACGAATCCTGGGACTTGGCTGTTCCATCGGTATCAGCCGTATCACGCCTTATCTGACAGGGATCCATGAGTGTTATCAGGAGGCTATGAATGCAATCGGATATGCACAGGGCAATGAGAAGAATACCGTTCATTATATTTCCGATGAAGAACCGGAGGGGAATCTGGATCATGAAATGATCCAGGAAATTCTGGGGAAGATAGAGAATTTGCTGCGAAGCGGAACAGAACAGGAATTGAAATCATACATGGAGCGTCTGTCAAATCAATTTATCGAAGACCGGATTTCCCGGAATACACTTAGCTTTATACTGCTTCAGATTTTCTCAACAGTGTACAGGACTGTATTTGCGGTGGCAGGAAGTGGCGCACTGTTAAAACTGCAGGAAAAAGCACCGGTTCATAATGTCCCGGGCAGAGGCAGTTCAGTCCGGGAGTACATAGATATCTGTTTATATGCCAGACAGATTATCTCAGAACAGAGAAAACGAAGCGGTGAGATACTTTGCGATCAGGCAATCCGCATGATACAGGAGCATTTTATGGATCAGGATCTGTCACTTGTGTCAGTGAGCAATGCGATTTCTGTCAGTCCAAATTATCTGAGTGCCATCCTGAAAAAGGAAACCGGAAGGACTTTTAAAGATATCCTGACCGAAGCAAGAATTGAAGAAGCAAAGAAACTGGTGATGTACAGCAGTCTTAAGATTCGGGAGATTGCGGTCAAATGCGGATACAATGACCAGCATTATTTCAGTTATTGTTTTAAGAAATATACGGGCACCTCTCCGAACGGGTGCAGGAGAGCTTATGGACAAGAAAAGGAATAACAGAAAAAGAGAAGAAAGTAAACTGCAGCATAAGAAATGGTTCTCCGTATCTTCAATGTTTACAATCAGTATTACGCTTATTGTTCTGGCGGTGTCTCTGTTATGTATGTTATTCTTTCTGTATCTGTACAGAGAGACGATGGAAGAAAATGCAGTGACAAACAGCGAGCAGGCTGTGTAGCAGGTCCAGAATACCGTATCAGATTACATTGAAGATACCAGTCTGATCATGAAGAAAATTCAGGACGTCACCGTACAGGGCAGCCGGCAGATGGACGAATACCTCACAAAATTGATGGAAATTCGAAGCGATGTGGTGGCAGTGACTTCCTATGACCAGAACGGAAACCTGTTAAGCTGTTGGTCAAACGGTCAGAGGTTAAAAGATTATTATCTGGATAATCTTTCTTATATGGAAGATATCAGAGAAGATGACGGTCAGGAGCCGGCATTTTCTATCAGTCTCCCGCATGTAGAATCTTTATTTGTGGATTATTACCCGTGGGTCGTAACAGTATCTCAGCTTATGGAGAATGCAGAAGGCCAGACCGTCCAGGTGGCGATAGATATCCGGTTTAATAAAATATCTGAGTATGTGGACGGAATCGGAATCGGGCAGCATGGGTATTGTTATATTGTCAACGAACATTCGGACATTGTGTATCATCCTCAGCAGCAGTTGATCTATTCCGGGTTAAAGACCGAAGAAAATGAAAGCAGCAAGGAAGGGACGTATATGAAATCAGATGTTTTATATACCGTACAGTCCCTCAGCAACTGCGACTGGAAAATCGTCGGTGTAAGTCATGTGGATGAAATCATTACCAATAAGACAGAGTGGATGTCAAGCCTGATGATAGGACTGCTTGTAATCGTACTCGTTATCACACTGCTGCTGGGACAGATTTTGTCCGGGATTTTTTCACGTCCCATCCAGCAGCTGGCGGAGGCTATGCGTGAATTCGAAGACAATACCGGCAATTTCTCATTTCAGCCTATTGTGGGAATCAGTGAAATCAAATCTCTCACAGATTCCTTTGATCATATGGTGGGAAGAATCCAGGAACTGATGGAGCAGGTAAGGCAGGAGGAAATAAGCCTGAGAAAAACAGAGCTGAAGGCATTGCAGGCACAGATCAATCCGCATTTCCTGTACAATACGCTGGATGCAATCGCATGGCTTTGTGAAGAAGGGCGGAATAAAGATGCGGTGGAAATGGTCAATGCACTTGCAAGGCTGTTCCGCATCAGTATCAGTAAAGGGCACGAACTGATTCCAATCGAAAAAGAAATGCAGCATGCACAGAGTTATCTCCAGATCCAGAAATTCAGATATAAAAATCAGTTTACCTATCATTTCGATGTGGATGAGGAATGTCTTGGTTATTACTGCAACAAGATTACCCTTCAGCCGATTATTGAAAATGCGATTTATCACGGTCTGGACCGAATGGTGGATGAAGGGTATATTGAAATCGGGATTCATCAAAAAGAAAATGAGATTATTTTTACAGTCAGCGACAATGGTGTCGGTATGACGAAGGAGCAGTGTGATGAAATCCTGCATAAGGAGAAAGGGGAACGCTCCGGCGTGAGTATGAAAAATGTAGGTATCGGCATAAAAAATGTCAGCGACAGGATTCAGATCTATTTCGGCAGTGAGTATGGAATCAGTATTGAGAGTGAATTGGATGAGGGAACCTGTGTGACAATCAGGATGCCAAAGGTGACGGAGAACGGTTATGAAGAGAGAAAGACGAAAAAGGGTGAGAATTGCAGCGGCAGTATTGACGGCGGCAATTATGTTGTCGGGGTGTTCATATAACAGTGAGATCAGTGGAGAAATGACTGCAAAATCAAACAAGAAGAAGGATGTGTATATAATTACCAAGTCTACTACGTCCGCTTTTTTTCAGTCAGTTTATTCCGGGGCTAACGCTGCTAGTTCGGCTTACAATATGAATCTCATTTTTGAAGGTCCGGAAAATGAGGAAGATTATGAGGCACAGAATGAAATGATTCTGGAGGCAGCGAAAAATGGGTGCGAGGCGATCATACTCTCTGCGGCGGATTATCATGCCAGCACAGAAATCGTGAATAAAGTGGCAAAAGAGGGAATTGATGTTATCATTATTGACAGTGATATTGACAGTGACCTGGTCAAATGCAGGATAGGCACAGATAATTATAATGCCGGGTGTATGGCAGGGGAGGCACTGCTTCAGGGCTCAGGCGGCACGTTGAATGTGGGAATCGTAAATTTTGATGAGAATACAGCAAACGGACAGGAAAGGGAGTGGGGATTCAGAGATACTATGGAAAAGAATGCCCGTGTCCTGAGTCTGGAGACCATCAATGTACGTTCAACAGTAGATGATGCGAAAGAAGGGACAAAACAACTTCTGGCGATACATCCGGAAATCAATGCTATCGTTACCTTTAACGAATGGACAAGTCTTGGGGTGGGCTATGCCATACAGGAGCTGGGACTTAAAGATGCGGTACAGGTTGTGGCATTCGACAGTAATCTCGTGTCGGTAGGAATGCAGGAAACGGGGTATGTAGATGCTCTTGTTGTGCAGAATCCTTATGCGATGGGATATCTCGGCGTGGAGACGGCATATAAGCTTTTGAATGGCTATATTCTTGACAATGAAAATATTGATACGTCAACGATGATAGTGACCAGAGAAACTATGTACACGGAAGAAAGCCAGAAAATGCTGTTTGTATTTGAATGATACGAAAAAGTGTAAAAAACACACAATGTAAAAAAACATACAACGTTTTTTTGAAAAATCGTAAAAAAACATACATTTATCATAAAAAAATGTATGGAAAAACCAGAAGAATTGTGGTAAATTTATATTACAATAAATACTCAAGGGAGGAACAAAAAAATGAAGAAAAAATTATTAGCAGTTTTATTGTGCGCAGGCATGGCAGTTTCTATGCTTGCAGGTTGCGGCAGCAGTGATACGAATACAGATGAGCCGGCTGATTCAGGCAGTGAAGAAGTGGCATCAGATCTGAATGTTGGTGTATTCTATTACACATTCAGCGATACATATATCGCATCTGTTCGTACAGCTCTTGACGCTAAGCTTGATGATATGGGCATCACATATCAGGATTACGATGGAAACAACAGCCAGACAACACAAAACGAGCAGATCGACACAGCTCTTCAGACAGGCGCTAATCTTCTTATCGTTAACATCGTAACCTCCGGTTCTGTAGACGCTTCTCAGCAGATCGTTGACAAAGCAAGCGCAGCAGGTGTACCGGTAATCTTCTTCAACCGTGCAGTAGAAGGTGATGAGGAAGAAGGACAGGTACTTGGAAGCTATGACAAATGTGCATTCGTAGGAACAGACGCACCGGAAGCTGGACACCTTCAGGGTCAGATGATCGGTGAATATGTAGTTGAAAACTTCGATACAATCGACCTTAACGGCGACGGAAAGATTTCTTACGCTATGTTCATGGGACAGCTTGGTAACGTTGAAGCTATCTATCGTACACAGTATGGTGTAGAAGATGCTGATAAGGTTATCACAGACGCTGGAAAACCGGCTCTGGAATACTTCGACGCTTCCAACTCTGACAAATATCAGGTTGACCAGGACGGAGCTTGGAGCTCAAAGGCTGCAGCTGACTACATGACAACAAACCTTTCTCAGTATAACGCAGATAACAACAACATGATCGAGCTTATCATCTGCAACAATGATGGTATGGCTGAAGGTGCTATCTCTGCTCTGAACGACAAAGGTTACAACACAGGCTCCGGCGACAAATATATCCCGGTATTCGGTGTTGACGCAACAGACGCTGCTAAACAGCTCATCGCTGATGGAAAAATGACAGGAACAATCAAACAGGACGCTGACGGTATGGCTGACTGCATCGCATTCCTGACACAGAACATCGCAGATGGAAAAGAGCTGATGGATGGAACAGGTTCTTACAATATCTCTGAAAATGTAGATAACAAGATCTTCATTCCGTACGCTGTATACACAGGAGAGGAATAAAATAAATATCCTGCAAAAAGGGAAAATACAGGACGGGCCGCCAGGAGTAGCTTGGCGGTCTGTTTTCAAGTAAGAAGACAGGAGGGTAGACGATGGAACATGATGTTTTGTTACAAATGAACAATATCAGCAAAGAATTTCCAGGTGTCAAGGCATTGGACAATGTTTCTCTTACCGTAAAGAGAGGAACGGTACATGCATTGATGGGAGAGAACGGGGCCGGAAAATCGACACTGATGAAATGCCTGTTTGGTATGTATTCAAAGGACAGCGGATCAATCTTTCTGGAAGGGAAAGAAGTTAACTTTAAGAACTCCAAAGATGCCCTGGAAAATGGGGTTGCCATGGTGCATCAGGAGCTGAACCAGGCATTAAAAAGAAACGTTATGGACAATATCTGGCTTGGACGTTACCCGAAAATCGGCGGCGTCATGGTAGATGAAAAGAAGATATATCAGGATACAAAGAAGGTATTTGAGGAACTTGAGATTAATGTGGATCCCCGCCGCATTATGAGTACGATGCCTGTATCCCAGAGACAGATGGTTGAAATTGCAAAGGCAGTTTCCTTTAATTCAAAAGTTATCGTGTTCGATGAACCGACATCTTCTCTGACAGAGGAAGAAGTTGAACATTTGTTCAAAATCATTAATATGCTTCGCGACAAAGGTGTCGGCATCATTTATATCTCACATAAAATGGCAGAAATCCTCAGAATTTCTGATGAGATTACAATCATGAGAGACGGCACATGGGTTGCGACACGTCCGGCTTCAGAGATGACGATGGATGAGATTATCAGGCTCATGGTAGGACGCGAACTGAACAATCAGTTCCCGCCGAAGACGAATGTACCGGGAGAGGTTGCCCTGGAAGTGGAAGGACTTACGGCACAGTACTCTCATCTGAAAGATGTGTCCTTTACGGCACGTAAGGGTGAGATTCTCGGTATTGCAGGTTTGGACGGAAGCGGTCGTACTGAGACGCTGGAGAATATTTTTGGTGTCGCGACAAGAAAATCCGGTACAATTAAACTGGACGGTAAGCAGGTTCTGAACCGTAACGCAAGAGAATCCATTAAAAACGGTTTCGCGCTTCTGACAGAAGAGCGCCGTGCGACCGGTATTTTCGGAATCCTGAATATCCGGGAGAATACGGTTATTTCCAGTTTGAAAAAACATAAAAAGTATAGTCTGTATTTGAGCGAATCCTCCATGAGGAAAGATACGCAGTGGTCGATTGATGCGATGCGTACAAAGACACCGACACAGGAAACAAAAATCCGTTCTTTGTCCGGTGGTAACCAGCAGAAAGTTATTCTGGGAAGATGGCTTCTGACCGACCCGGAAGTACTGCTTTTGGATGAGCCTACACGAGGCATTGACGTTGGTGCAAAATATGAAATCTATCAGTTGATTATTGACCTTGCAAACAGAGGTAAAGTTGTAATTGTGGTTTCTTCAGAAATGCCTGAGCTGCTTGGTATCTGTGACAGAATTCTGGTTATGTCCGGCGGACGTCTTGCTGGAGAAGTGACGGTAGAAGGCGGCGGAAAAGAAGGCGACCAGGAGAAGATCATGGCTCTTGCAGCTAAGTATGTATAAAAGGAGGAGGCTCTAGATGAAAGCGTTAGATAATGTAAAGAGTAAAATAGCGAATTATAAAACATTGGACAGCAAAGACAAAAGAACATTCTGGAAAGAAGCACTGATTAATAATGCATTGTATATTATGATTATCATTGCTGTTATTTATACATATACACAGAATCATCGTTTCTTAAGCGTGTCCTCTATAGTAAATATTATTTCACTGTCAGCGGCTAACATCCCGATTGCATGTGGTATTGCAGGATGTATCGTACTGACAGGTACCGACCTTTCTGCAGGACGTGTAGTTGGTCTTACAGCCTGTATCTCCGCATCCCTGCTTCAGTCGGTAAACTATGCAACAAAGATTTTCCCGAACCTTCCGGTAATTCCGATTCCGCTTGTAATTCTTGCGGTTATCGTTGTCGGTGGCATCGTAGGTTATGTCAATGGTTTCTTCGTAGCACACTTTAACCTGCATCCGTTCATTGTTACACTGGCTACCCAGCTGATCGTATATGGTGTTCTTCTTATGTACATCATGCTGAACGGAAATAACGGACAGCCGCTGTCTGGTCTGGACAATTCTTTCAAACAGTTCGTATCCGGAAGTATTCTTAAGATTAAAGGAGTTCCGATTCCAAACTATGTATGGTACGCGCTTATCATTATTGTTATCATGTGGTTTGTATGGAACAAGACATCTTTTGGTAAGAATATGTTTGCAGTAGGTTCTAACCCGGAAGCAGCGAACGTATCTGGTGTTAACGTTGTAAGGACGACCATTCTTGTACATACACTTGCCGGAGCTATGTATGGTATTACAGGTTTCATCGAGTCCGCACGTATCGGTTCCAACACAGCCAATACAGGACAGAACTACGAATGTGATGCTATCGCAGCCTGCGTTATCGGTGGTGTATCTTTCGTAGGTGGTACTGGTAAAATCAGCGGTGTAGTACTGGGTGTATTTATCCTGAGAATTATCTTCGTTGCTTTGAATTTCCTGTCTATCAACCAGAACCTGCAGTACGTAATCAAAGGTCTCATCATCCTTGTTGCATGTGCAATTGATATGAGAAAATACATGGTTCGTAAGTAAAGGATATCTGTTTTTATGAACGACAGATCAAAAACAAAAGGACGGATGGCCATTTATGCGATGGCAGGTGTCTATCTTCTGTATCAGGCATATATGATTTTCAAAGGACTGCCGCGCAGTGAAGGCACAGATAAAATCATTATGATAATAGCAATGATTGCGTTTGTGATTATCGGGGCAGCCATGGTGATCGGCGGTGTCTGTAAGAGCAGCCAGCTGATGAAAGAAGATCGTGAAGCTATGCGGAAAGCTGCTTCGGGTGAGTGCAAGGAGAAGGAATCCGGGGCAGGGCAGGAAAAGGAAGAATTGCCGGTAAAAGATCCGGGTGAAATGCCGGATGAAGCGCCGGAAGATGATCCGGAAAAGACATCCGGACAGGACATTTAAATAATAACAGAACATTTAACAGCCTCACAGATATGGAGAAATATTTGTGAGGCTGAATTGTTACTTTTTGATTTCATAGTTATAGAAATTGTGTTGTCATGTTTTTGAAAAAGGGGTATAATTATTTCAAGATGTTCCGGTGCTCTGGCTGCTGGTTTTGTGGCACGGTTGTTGAGAAGAGATTCATTAAGGAGGTCCTTTTATGAAGATAGATATGCATTGCCATGTAAAAGAGGGGTCGATTGACAGCAGAGTCGGCATTGAAGAGTATATCACGATTTTAAAGGAAAAGGGTTTTCAGGGGATGGTCGTGACCGATCACAATACTTATAACGGGTACCGATACTGGAAACAGAATATAAAAGGAAAGAAGCATACAGATTTTGTTGTCTTGAAAGGGATTGAATATGATACACGGGATGCGGGACATATGCTTGTCATTATGCCTGAAGGTGTTAAAATGCGGCTTATGGAGATGCGGGGGATGCGCGCGCCTGTCCTGGTGGATCTTGTGCACCGGAATGGCGGTATTGTGGGACCTGCACATCCCTGCGGAGAAAAGTATCAGAGTTTTATGAATACAAAGTGTTATCGTGAATTTCCCGAGCTGGCCAAAAGGTTCGATTTTATTGAAGGCTTCAATTGCTGTGAATCCCCGGAGTCTAATGCGGAGGCGGAGCGGATGGCCAGGCTTTACGGGAAAATTATGGTTGGAGGAAGTGACTCACATAAACCGAACTGCGTAGGACGCGCTTATACGATTCTGCCGGAACCGGTCACCTGCGAGACAGAGCTTATTTCTCTTGTTCACAGGCAGAAGGAGTTTGAAATCGGAGGCGAATATTATGCCGGGACGACGAAGGAAAAGATGGGGAAGGTCAAAAACGTCCTGACCTACTCTTTCTGGGTATATAACAAGTGGGGGGAACTTTTACGAAGGCATGGCCGCAAGGAAAAGATGGAAACAGAGCATCCGGTCATACCGGTAGACCCGATTGAATTTTATCTTATGGGTAAAAATTTCCCTGTGAAATAATGCGTATCTACGCAGACTGCGGATAAGCTGCAGTTTTGGACAAAAGCAGAGCGGACAGTGTGCCTTTTCGGGATTAGGGATGTCCGCTTTATTGCTGAATAAAATATACATCTATAAGGAAGAAAAAGGAGAAACAATAATGAGAGAGAATGGCGTGCTGTTACCGATTTTTGCATTGCCTTCCAGGTATGGGATCGGATGCTTTTCAAAAGAAGCATATGAATTTGTAAACCAGATGAAAAAGGCGGGGCAGAAAAAATGGCAGATTCTGCCGCTTGGCCCGACCGGGTACGGAGATTCTCCCTACCAGTCATTTTCCACATTTGCCGGAAATCCATATTATATCGATCTTGAGGTTCTGACAAATGAAGGGCTGATCACAGAAGAAGAGTGTGATGAATATGATTTTGGTCAGGATGAAACAAAAGTAAACTATGAAGCATTGTATCGCAACAAATTTAAAATCCTGAGAAAAGCATTTAAGCGTTTCCACAAATCGAATGAGTATGAGCAGTTTCTGGAAAGAAATGAAGAGTGGCTTACGGATTATTGTATGTATATGGCAATCAAAGACAGTCAGAACGGTGTGTCATGGATTCAGTGGCCGGAGGAATACAGGGACAGAGACGAGGCTGCGATGGCAAATGTAAAAGAAGAACTGGCAGAAGACATTGATTTTTATCGTTTCCAGCAATATCAGTTTGAACGTCAGTGGACATGGCTGCATGATTATGCAAATAGTCAGGGAATTAAAATTATCGGAGATATTCCGATTTATGTGGCATTTGACAGTGCCGATACATGGGCAAATCCGAAATTATTTCAGTTTGATGAAGAAAATATGCCGGCAGCGGTCGCAGGATGCCCGCCTGATGGATTCTCCCCGACCGGACAGCTTTGGGGCAATCCGCTTTATGACTGGGATTATCACAGAAAAACGGGATATGAGTGGTGGATGAAACGAATTGAGTTTTGTTTCCGGCTGTATGATTCCGTACGTATTGATCATTTCCGGGGGTTTGATGAATACTATGCGATTCCATACGGAGCCGAAACGGCGGTAAACGGGAAGTGGATGCCGGGACCGGGAAAAGAATTGTTCGATGCAATTGAAGAAAAATTCGGCAGGCTGGACATCATTGCCGAAGATCTGGGCTTTCTTACAGATTCTGTATTAAAGCTTCTAAAAGACACGGGATTTCCGGGGATGAAAGTACTTCAGTTCGCATTTGATTCCAGAGAGTCATCCAATTATCTGCCGCATACATATACCACAAATTGTGTTGTTTATACGGGCACACACGATAATGATACGACACGGGGATGGTATCTGAATGCAAGTGCCGGATGCAGAGAGTTTGCAAAAGAATATCTGAATAAAGAGGCTCTCGATGTTGACACGCTTTCCTGGGATTTTATAGCTTTAGCTATGAGCAGTGTTGCCGATTTGTGCGTTATTCCGGTACAGGATTTCCTCTGTCTGGACGGAAGTGCAAGAATCAATACTCCCTCAACCCTTGGAAACAATTGGGACTGGCGATTGAAAAGGAATCAGATAAGCGACACACTTATTGAAAAAATTTATAAAATGACCAGATTATATGGCCGTCTTTAACTTCAGGTAAAACAGAAAGACGGAGTGTATCTGTTACGGATGCATTAATGATTTGATAATAAATGTATAGTGGATAGATAAAAAAGGTCCGGTGGACCTTTTTTGAGTTGCCAAGCATATGAAAAAATGGTCCGGTGGACCATTTTTGAGTTGAGTGCCTATTTGAATTTTCCGTGAAGCCGTTCTTTGATTGTTTCGAATTGTTCCTTATACTGGTGAGGCTGCATCTTCGGGAAAGCACTTACCAGACGGCGCGCAGATTTGTCTGCGGAGCGGTTCAGCTCCAGACTGCGTTTTTTCAGTTCAGCAATACGGTTTCGGATCTCTTCGGAAATCCCTTCTGAAAAGTCATGGACATCTTCTGAAAATTCTTTGATATCCTGAGAGAAATCTTCGGATAAATCGCGCATATTTTCTATGAAATCCTGTCTCTTTTCTTTCAGGACTTCCTGTTTCTCTTTAAATGCCTCCTGCTTCTCAATTGCATGAATGGTTTTTTCATATATCTCAGAACCTAACTGATCAGAAAGCTCGTGGAGTTCCTCCGCAATACGATTCATGGCTGCAAGCTGACGGTTGAAGCGCAAAATAGCGGAGGCAGTTACATACAAGTCTGCAAACATTGTAACAGAAAGGGCAACGATCAGGATAATCCCAAGTGGCCCGGGAATGAAAGCAAGCAGCTTATGGATAAGCGGATGAAGTACTTTTAAGATTACCACGCAGGCAACTCCCCACATCAGAGAAAAAACAAGGCATACATATCCCCCGATATTCACCGGCATATCTGAATAATCCCACCATTTGTTATGGAAAATTTTATCCAGTACCCAGCCTGTAAAACCTTCTAGCAATGTCGTAAGGATGACTGATGCCGCAAACAGTAAAATAAGGTTCTTCTCAAAAGCAGATAGAAGCGATACTACGATGACGACTCCGAATCCGTATATCGGACAGTAAGGCCCGTTTAAAAATCCCCTGTTTACAAAACGGCGTTCCTTGAAAGCGGCAAATGCGACTTCCGAGCACCACCCTATGAAACTGTACACAAAAAAGTATAAAAATAAATAATATAGTTGCATTAATAATCCCTCCTGTGATGGATGCACTAAAATTATCAGTCGATTAGATTTTGATAGCTACTCATATCAGATAGAGTAATAAATTTGTCAGAAAAAGTCAAGTTATTGTTCGGTTTCGCTGCGGAGTCAGTCAAAGTGAGTTTACATTTCGCATGCTGACTTCTGCCTGAATGAGCATCCTTCGTGCTGACGTATTTCAGTAACGCACTTCATGCGAAAACTATCTGTGCATTGACTTCCTGAAGTAAAATATATATAATCATAATGAAAATAATTATCAATAACTAACCGGCAATGCAGGTTTTGTCAAAAGAAGAGGGTGCTAAGACGAGATGAGATTAAAAGAAGGAAAGAATGATCATGTCTATGAGGTGGAAGACATTGAGGTGGAATTGAATCTGGAGCGCAGGCTGGAGGCTCTGGGGCTTACAGAGGGAACGAAAGTGACGATTCTCAATAATAATAAAAAGGGTTCTATGACTGTGAAGTTCAGGGGAACCAGGTTCGCTCTGGGTAAACGTATCGCAGACCATATTACGGTAAAGGAGGCTGCGTTATGAGCGACAGTGTAATCAGAGTCGGATTTATCGGAAATCCTAATTGTGGAAAAACAACGTTGTTTAATGCTTATACCGGCGCCAATCTGAAAGTAGCCAACTGGCCGGGAGTCACGGTGGAAAAAAAGGAGGGAAAAACTGTTTACAAGGGGCAGGAATTCTGTCTTATAGACCTTCCGGGTATTTACAGCCTTACATCATATACTATGGAAGAAAAGGTTTCCCGTGAATGTATTATGAGCGATGAAATCGATGTAATCGTAAATGTAGTGGATGCCTCTTCTCTTGAAAGGAATCTGTATCTGACGCTGCAGCTGATCGAATTGGGGAAACCGGTAGTCCTTGCCTTGAATATGATGGATGTTGTACAGGAACGCGGAATGGAAATTGACCTCCACCGTCTCCCGGAAATGCTGGGTATTCCCGCAATCGCAGTGAGTGCGAGAAAACGTACGGGGCTTGGGGTTCTGCTGCATGCGGTGGCACATCACAAGGATTATATGCGGCAGGGGCCGCTGATCCATCACCACTCTGATAAGACAGGACATGTACATAACCATCACAGTGAATATGCCATGGTATACCATGACGATATTGAGGACAGGATAGACCAGGTGATCGATGCCCTTGAGAAGCATTATCCGCAGCTGGAGAATAAAAGATGGTATGCGATAAAAATGCTGGAACAGGATGAAGAGGTAGTGAAAAAATTTCCTCTGGAAATCCCGGATGTCCTTGATAAAAGCTATGAAAAAGAATTGATTAACCAGAAATACGATTTTATTGAAGAAGTGATAGATGAGACGCTGGTGAATAAAAGTGAAAAAGCTGAGAAAACTGATAAGGCTGACAAGTACCTGACAGGAAAATGGCTTGGGCTTCCAATCTTCCTTGCAATCATGGCTCTGGTATTCTTCCTGACATTTACGATTGGAGACTGGCTGAAAGGATACTTTGAAATTGCTTTGGAAATGTTTTCGGGTTATGTGAATGGAATCTTGGAAGCGGGAAATGTAAACCCGATGCTTCAGTCGCTTATTGTGGACGGTATCATTTCCGGGGTGGGAGGAATCCTGACATTCCTGCCGAATATTTTTATTCTGTTCCTAGCACTTGCCTTTCTGGAAGACAGCGGCTACATGGCCAGAGTGGCGTTCGTGATGGATGACATCATGAGCTGCCTCGGACTGTCAGGAAGGGCATTTCTTCCGATGTTGCTCGGATTTGGCTGCTCCGTGCCTGCGGTTATGGCATCCCGTGCACTGGAAAATAAAAAAGACCGGTTAAAAACTATTTTGATAACGCCTTTTATGTCCTGCAGTGCCAGACTTCCGATTTATGTGCTGTTCTCGTCAATGTTTTTTGGAAAGCAGGCTATGATTGTATGTTATTCGATGTATCTGCTCGGAATTGTGGTTGCAATTGTAACAGCATTTATTCTGTCAAAAATTGATGGGAGCAGAGCGGAACACGCACTTCTGATCGAACTGCCGGAGTATAAAACGCCAAATGCAAGAACTATCGCGGTCTATGTGTGGCAAAAGGTTAAAGATTATCTGGGCAAAGCGGGAACCGTTATTTTCCTGGCATCCATTATTATGTGGATAATCCTGAACTTTGGCGTGGAGGGATATGTTACTGATATTTCTCAAAGCTTTGGATCTGTCATAGGTAAAGCTGCCGTGCCGCTCTTTAAGCCGGTCGGACTGGGATACTGGCAGATTATTGTTGCCCTGATCGCCGGAATTGCGGCAAAGGAAGTCGTAGTTTCAAGCTGCAGCGTTTTGTTCGGAATTCAGAATATTACGACTGTACATGGGATGACTGCACTTGCCGGGACACTGGAAGCCGTCGGATTTGGTCCGGCAAATGCAATTGCACTAATGACTTTCTGTCTTCTGTATGTGCCGTGTACGGCAACAATTGCCACGATTAACAGAGAAGTGGGAAGTAAGAAGCTGACAATGGAGATTATTCTGTTTCAGCTGGCGGCTGCATGGGCAGTAAGTTTTCTAATGTATCATGTGACAGGACTGTTCCTGTAATGAAAAAAAGTAATATGCATAGAAAAAATAATTGTTACAGTCTGCACCAAATCCGGTGTAATATCTGTAACAATTATTTTTTGTACGTTTTTCATAAAAAGTCTTCAGATGTTGACTTTCATCTTGTTGAATGTTACTATAAAATCAGTGATTTTTTTCGCTTGTAGAGTGAGTATTTACTCATAGGGAGGTGAAAAGGCGACAAAACAGGACGGGCGGAAAATTGAGCAAAAAAAAGAAAAGGAGGCAGGTTTTTCGTAGAGTAAAACTGAAGAAAAAGCATGAGAAGAAAAACAGTGGCCCGTGTGTGGGCAAAAAAGATTTTATGTGCGATGACGTCGGCTGTTTTATTTGTTTCAGCAGTGCCGGCAACACTGTACGCACAGGATGACCTGGAGCTGCAGAATGATTTCAGTGATTTCACGAATGTGGCAACACTGGTAAACCCGGCTTTGAAGCAATATGATGTCGAAGGAGACGGAAGCTGGAAAGTGACTACATCCACTCGTTTTGTAGTTGAGGCAACTCCTGAGAACATGGAGAATGACAGACTGGCTGAGGTGATTAAGCTGATTAATTCGGAATTTATGGAGAAGGGGATTCCGTCTTCATCTGCAATGCCGATGGTATATGCGGCAGAAGGAGCGAGGACAGCTGATGACATTCTGGTGACGCTGGCAGATGTTTCGGATATCAGCTCTGATACTACAAGCAATGAAGCCTATAAAATTGAAATCGGTTCAGACGGTGTCGTGGTTAAAGCGGCTTCCGAGAATGCCGTAATCTACGCGCTCCGTACCATCCAGGCTCTTATGATTACCAATAAAGGGCTTCCGCACGGAACAATCGTGGATTATCCTGATGTGGCAGAGAGAAGGCTTCATGTGGACTGTGCAAGAAAGTATATTTCAAAAGACTGGTTCATCCGTCAGATCAGAGAACTCTCCTATCTGAAAATGAATACAATACAGATGCATTTCTCAGAAAATCTTGGATTCAGAATTGAATGTGAGACTGATCCGGCAATTGTATCAGATGAGTATCTGACGAAGAACGAAGTCAGGGAAATCCTTGAGGAGGCAAGAAAATACGGAATCAAGGTAATTCCGTCGTTTGATTCTCCCGGGCATGTTGACCAGATACTGAAAGTTCATCCGGAATATGGACAGGTTAATTCCAGCGGCGGGCACTACGCTTCCGGGCTGGATGTCACGAATGAAGAAGCGATTGCTTATATTTATTCACTGTATGATGAGTATATGGATCTGTTTGGTGATTATTGTGATGAATTCCATATCGGCGGTGATGAGTATATGGAATTTGACCGTGCACCGTTTACCACCGAGTATCAGAGCGTACTGAATAATTATGCAGTACAAAAGTATGGTGCAGGTTATACATGGAAAGATGTAATAGCCGGATATATTAATGACCTGGCCGCTTATGTATACTCAAAAGGCTTCAAACCCCGTATCTGGAATGACGGAATCTATTACGGGGAGTCTTCTTCATCTCCGCAGCAGATAGAGATGCATAAATATATTGGAATTGATTTCTGGTCACAGATGAGCTGGAATTCCAGTATTGCGAGGCTTCAGACATTTATTAATAAAGGACATACGGATATTTACAATGTGAATGCAAGCTATTTCTATTATGTTCTCCGCACGAGTGCTCCGACAGACGGAAGAGAACAGCATTCCTTTGACTATCTGAATCAGAATCAGAGGATTTACAACTCATGGACACCGGGAGTGTTCCAGGAGAATACGATTGCGGATGATAATCCGTGCATCAAAGGAGCTTCTATGGCAATCTGGTGCGATAAGGCGGATTTATGTACGGAAGATGTGATTACGGAGGATATTGCAAGTGCGCTCCGTGCACTTGCGTGCAAGTCCTGGGATATTGAGGCGAATCAAAATCTTTCATGGGATGATTTTACAGAAGTGTGTGATGCACTTGGAAATGCAGCCGGATTTGCAAAAGGCTCAGAGCTTCCGGATTCCGGAGAATTCGCGTCAGCGGGTGAACTTGGAAAAGTTACGGTTCATTATGTGGATGTGAGTGGCAGCAAGCTTCTGGATGACGCAGTCAAATATGGAAATTTCGATGCACAGTATAATGTGGAAGCTCCGGAAATCTATGGTTACCGCCTGACTTCCGCAGCATCAGCATCAGGAACCTATACAAAAGCGGACCAGGAAGTGACATTTACATATGAAAAGTACTGTGATAAGTCCTTATTGAAGCCGGAAATTGAAGGGAAACTTCCGGAGCAGGATTACATTTCAGAGACCTACGCAGAATATAAGGAGGCGTATGCGTCCGCCAAAGCAGTTTATGACAATGCAGAAAGTGAACAGAAGGATGTGGATGACGCGCTGTCAGTTCTTCTGGAAGCAAAGGAAAAGATGGTCAGCCTGGATAAATATGCGCTTTATGCGGAAGCACAGTATCCTTTAGATTCGACAGGATTTATCGGCGGATATGATGCGTACCGGAATGCAGTGAACGCAGGGAAAGAAGTCCTTGCAGACCCGGATGCGGATGCGTCGGCCGTTGCGG
>SFGN01000069.1 GCA_004556565.1 Lachnospiraceae bacterium
GTGTTGAAAAGGCCGTGCAGGCGTTTGGCGGGAAAGCCATCATGACGCGCAACGATCATGAATCCGGCACCGATCGGCTGGTCGAGGTGATGCATAAAGTCGAGGCAGATATCTACATTAACCTGCAGGGCGATGAACCAATGATTCGCCCGCGGGATGTAGAAACGCTGTTACAAGGAATGCGTGATGATCCCGCGTTGCCAGTGGCAACGCTATGCCACGCGATTTCTGCCGAAGAAGCGACCGAGCCAAGCACGGTAAAAGTGGTGGTAAATACCCGCCAGGATGCGCTTTATTTCAGCCGTTCGCCGATTCCCTATCCGCGTAATGCTGAAAAAGCGCGCTACCTGAAACACGTTGGTATTTACGCTTATCGTCGCGATGTGCTGCAAAACTACAGTCAGTTACCGGAGTCCATGCCAGAGCAGGCAGAATCACTGGAGCAGCTGCGGTTGATGAGCGCAGGGATCAACATCCGCACATTTGAGGTTGCCGCAACCGGTCCGGGCGTCGACACCCCAGCATGCCTGGAAAAAGTGCGCGCCCTGATGGCACAGGAACTGGCTGAAAACGCATGATTGGCATTTACTCGCCTGGCATCTGGCGTATTCCGCATCTGGAGAAATTTCTGGCGCAACCGTGCCAGAAACTTTCTCTGCTGCGCCCTGTTCCGCAAGAAGTTGATGCTATCGCCGTGTGGGGACATCGTCCCAGCGCGGCGAAACCAGTCGCCATCGCCAAAGCAGCGGGAAAACCCGTCATTCGTCTGGAAGATGGATTTGTGCGTTCGCTGGATCTTGGCGTCAATGGCGAGCCGCCGCTTTCTCTGGTGGTGGATGATTGTGGCATTTACTACGATGCCAGCAAGCCTTCAGCACTGGAGAAACTGGTACAGGATAAAGCCGGAAATACAGCTCTGATAAGCCAGGCCAGAGAAGCGATGCACACCATCGTGACCGGGGATTTGTCGAAATATAACCTGGCACCTGCGTTTGTGGCTGATGAGTCAGAACGTGCAGACATCGTTCTGGTTGTCGATCAGACATTTAATGATATGTCAGTGACGTATGGCAATGCTGGCCCGCATGAGTTTGCTGCCATGCTGGAAGCCGCGATGGCGGAAAATCCTCAAGCCGAAATTTGGGTGAAGGTGCACCCAGATGTACTGGAAGGAAAGAAAACAGGTTATTTCGCTGATCTGCGTGCCACGCAACGAGTACGTTTGATTGCCGAGAATGTCAGCCCGCAGTCGCTATTGCGACACGTTTCCCAGGTTTACGTCGTGACCTCCCAGTACGGCTTTGAAGCCTTGCTGGCAGGAAAACCAGTAACATGTTTCGGCCAGCCTTGGTATGCAGGTTGGGGTTTAACCGACGATCGTCATCCACAGTCCGCTTTGTTATCTGCCCGACGCGGTTCTGCCACGCTGGAGGAACTTTTTGCCGCTGCATACCTGCGTTACTGTCGCTATATCGATCCGCAAACGGGAGAAGTAAGCGATCTATTTACCGTGCTGCAATGGCTGCAATTACAACGTCGACATCTGCAACAGCGTGATGGTTATTTATGGGCGCCAGGCTTAACGCTGTGGAAGTCAGCGATCCTGAAACCTTTCTTGCAAACGGCAACAAACCGGCTGAGTTTTTCACGTCGCTGTACTGCGGCGAGCGCCTGCGTGGTATGGGGTGTAAAGGGAGAACAGCAATGGCGAGCCGAAGCGCAGCGAAAATCACTGCCGTTATGGCGAATGGAAGATGGTTTTCTGCGTTCATCCGGACTTGGCTCTGACCTGCTGCCGCCGCTATCGCTGGTGCTGGATAAACGCGGTATTTACTATGACGCCACACGCCCCAGCGATCTGGAAGTGCTGCTGAATCATAGCCAGCTAACGCTGGCGCAGAAGATGCGAGCTGAAAAATTACGCCAGCGACTGGTTGAAAGCAAACTGAGTAAGTACAACCTGGGAGCCGATTTCTCTCTACCAGCCGAAGCCAAAGATAAAAAAGTTATCCTGGTGCCGGGTCAGGTAGAGGACGATGCCTCTATTAAAACAGGCACTGTCTCGATTAAGAGCAACCTTGAGTTATTACGCACAGTACGCGAGCGCAATCCGCACGCCTACATTGTTTATAAACCGCACCCGGATGTACTGGTGGGGAATCGCAAGGGCGATATTCCGGCAGAACTGACTGCTGAACTCGCTGATTATCAGGCACTGGACGCCGATATTATTCAATGCATTCAGCGCGCAGATGAAGTGCACACCATGACATCATTGTCCGGGTTTGAAGCGTTATTACATGGCAAGCACGTACATTGTTACGGCCTGCCCTTCTATTCCGGTTGGGGTTTAACCGTCGATGAACATCGCTGCCCGCGTCGCGAGCGAAAATTAACGTTAGCGGATTTGATCTATCAGGCGCTGATTGTTTATCCAACCTATATCCACCCAACACGGCTACAACCTATTACGGTTGAAGAGGCGGCGGAATATTTGATCCAGACGCCGCGCAAGCCGTTGTTTATTACCAGAAAAAAAGCGGGGCGAGTAATACGTTATTACCGCAAATTAATTATGTTCTGCAAGGTCAGATTTGGCTAAACAATTTCATAGTTGACTATTACGCAAATTATTTATGCAAGGTAATGCACTAACCGTTTTATTATCCGGTAAAAAATATCTGCTATTGCAGGGGCCGATGGGACCTTTTTTCAATGACGTCGCCGAATGGTTAGAGTCATTAGGACGTAACGCTGTGAATGTTGTATTCAACGGTGGGGATCGTTTTTACTGCCGCCATCGACAATACCTGGCTTACTACCAAACGCCGAAAGAGTTCCCCGGATGGTTACGGGATCTCCACCGGCAATATGACTTTGATACCATCCTCTGCTTTGGTGACTGCCGCCCATTGCACAAAGAAGCAAAACGTTGGGCAAAGTCGAAAGGGATCCGCTTTCTGGCATTTGAAGAAGGATATTTACGTCCGCAGTTTATTACTGTTGAAGAAGGCGGAGTGAACGCATATTCATCGCTACCGCGCGATCCGGATTTTTATCGTAAGTTACCAGATATGCCTGCGCCGCACGTTGAGAACTTAAAACCTTCAACGATGAAACGTATAGGTCATGCGATGTGGTATTACCTGATGGGTTGGCATTACCGTCATGAGTTCCCTCGCTACCGCCACCACAAATCGTTTTCCCCCTGGTATGAGGCTCGTTGCTGGGTTCGTGCATACTGGCGCAAGCAACTTTACAAGGTAACACAGCGTAAGGTATTGCCGAGGTTAATGAACGAGCTGGACCAGCGTTATTATCTTGCCGTTTTGCAGGTGTATAACGATAGCCAGATTCGTAACCACAGCAATTATAACGATGTGCGTGACTATATTAATGAAGTCATGTACTCATTTTCACGTAAAGCACCGAAAGAAAGTTATTTGGTGATCAAGCACCATCCAATGGATCGTGGTCACAGACTCTATCGACCATTAATTAAGCGGCTAAGTAAGGAATATGGCTTAGGTGAGCGCGTCATTTATGTGCACGATCTCCCGATGCCGGAACTATTACGCCACGCAAAAGCGGTGGTGACGATTAACAGTACGGCGGGGATCTCTGCACTGATTCATAACAAACCACTCAAAGTGATGGGCAATGCCCTGTACGACATCAAGGGCTTGACGTATCAAGGGCATTTGCACCAGTTCTGGCAGGCCGATTTTAAACCGGATATGAAACTGTTTAAGAAGTTTCGGGGGTATTTATTGATGAAGACGCAGGTTAATTGGGTTTATTATGGGGGGAACACAACAAACTGCCAACATAATATATATTAAATTTCAAGTCAATATCTTTTGAATTTTAAGTAGCCAAAAAATCATTTCCATCCTCTTCAAAGAAAAGTAACATAAAGGTAATAAAACATACTACTTTAAGATTTAATTTTACGACTGGTACTGTAATAGAATATAAAATGTAGCTTTTATTACTCCCCCAAGAAAATCCTTTTATCGTGCAAAGAGGGAGATGTTATATCATCCGATAATATTTTAACATTATCAAAATTCTTTAAAATATCGAAATGGAGACGCAGCGTATTAATCCCTTTTTGGGATTTATCATTATCACACAACTTTATCATAAGAGGCGCTATTGAATAAGACTGACATCTTTTAGAAACTAAAGGTGCATATACCAAAGAAGATGATGTTAATCCAATTAAGTGTTTTATTTTTGCTTTTTTTATTACCGGCTCTATTAAAAAGTCTGGCTCTGTTATAAGAATTATGTCACGACATTTTGCCTTTTTTATTGCCTTTTGAATTGCATTAATATTTTTTTTAGGCTCTTTAGGGTGAGGTTTTATAAATATTCTTGCATTATCAGGCTTATCTATTCTAAGTAAGATAGAAATTAACGAATCCGCAAATAATGTATGTTCAATCAAATACTTTTGATTTGCATATATTATATCATCTCTAGTTATAGAATATTTATGGATAACATTATCTATTCTGGTTGATGATTTAACTGATGGAGCACCTTTAAACTCAACAAATTTTTGCGCATTAAATTTTTTCTTAAGCAAAATTGGATATGTACCGTATACATTTTCAAATTTCAAATCTGGATAATGGAACAAGATAATTGAATTAATAATCTCTGAATAAAAATTAATATTTACTACTGGGTTTTCTTTTTCGGTTTTATAAGTCCCTGTCCCCTCTTCAATTAATGAACATCTTATATTATTTTTTTTGAACAAATATACGAAGATTGCATAATGTTGCGCATAGCTCATAAAATAAGCATCTTTAGCTTTTGAATTTAAAACTAAATAATTATATACGTTATAAAACCATATAACCTTTTTAAG
Organism: Lachnospiraceae bacterium; assembly: GCA_004556565.1. Lineage (GTDB taxonomy): Bacteria > Bacillota > Clostridia > Lachnospirales > Lachnospiraceae > Schaedlerella. The sequence goes on from SFGN01000069.1 coordinate 4,883, forward strand.
TGAAAAAACATTTGGGAAAGTTGGAATGAATAGTACCTTGTATGAAGAAAATAATTTATTATTTATTTGTTCAACAATAATTTTTGGCATCTCAGTATTTTTTTCAGTTGCCAAAACAATAAGATAGTTACTTCTCTTGCTAAATTTTTGTACAAATGACTCAGCTTTTTTTAATTGCCCCAGGTTACTAATTATAAAAATATTTTTACTTTTTATTTTTAACGGTGATAGTAGCTCTTCAGCCTTGTTTTTAGAATTAAAAAACCATGAGTCACGGAAAAACCCAATTGGATTTACAAATAATTTCCTCAACTTCTTTAAACTAGCATCAAATATCATCTTTCTTATACCTTAATAAAACTTTATGGATTTTTTTCAATGTTTTTATTTTTTTTGGTCCTAATGAGAAAAAGAAATTAAAAAAGATCAAAAACAATATAATCAATGTAGATCTTTTAATTCCAAAAGTCCTAACATTAACATTTGGCGGCATTTTTAAAATATCATTCAAAATCTTATGTTGAATATCCCTGGAGTAATAAAAGTTCTCCTCCATCCATTTTTTTTTAATACGTGGAATGTGTTTAAAATTAAACTTATTATAGTCAACAATAAGTCCAGATCTTGAAAAATAACATTGTCCATTGCAAGTATGATTAAATCCATTTATTAAATAAACCTTAATTTTATTAGCCAGACAATATATTGCGACCGAAGAAGATATTGTAATACAATATTCAACTTTAGAAATTAAAGAATCAATATTATCATCGCTAAATGTTATATTTTTCAAATCGAAGCGTTCAATGTATTCCTTAATATCAAAAACAATTGAGTCTGGTGATATAAGAGGATTTCGAGTTTTAAAAATAAAATTCATATGTGGATGTTTCTGAATTACTCTAATCAAAAAACGTGCATATTCTATCCTCTTTATTGGCGTCAAGGGTTCATTAACTTGATCAACGATAAGACAAGAATTCTCACTTTTTGCATTGATATTGACATTTTTAATCCATGGTGGACCAAAAAGAATTCCATTAAAAGGAACCCCTATTATTTTACAAATTTTTTTATACGTTTTAATATCTTTTGGGGAGTTAATAAGTAAATAGTGACTATTAGATTTTGAAATAAAAGCTTCTATCTGAGAAGTAAGGACAATGCCAGGAAAACAAGATATAATTATGGTATCTTTTGTTCTTACAGTATTAACAATTTCATGAAGGTCCTTCCCTCCTGTTGAACAAAAAATAAACTCAATATTAATAAAAGTGAAAAAACAAACAAAGTCATCAGGATAGAATACAACTATCTTTTCATCTAAATTTTTTTTTACAAACTCTTGTAGAGAATTATCCAAGCAGCAAAAAAATAAATCATATGAATCAACATCTATCTGCTCAAAAATATTTTTCAAAGCTAAAAAATGAGAATCATAACGAAAGACAAAACAAAGCACTTTTTTTCTAGTCATAACTGGTGGTACATTCCGGGATGTCATAAAAATCTTTGTAATCTTTATTTTTTGATTTAATAAAATCCTTAATAATTCTAACAGCATTAATTAAAGCATTTTCTTTAAAATAAGGATTACTAGATGACTGTACAACACTAATAAATTTTTCATCTTGAGATATATTTATCCCTCTGACGATTGCATTTTTTTCAACGGGTACATCTATTACACTGGCTCCACGAACACGGCCTTTCTGCCTATCACCAATGTTAATTGTTGCAACTTTTAAAGATGGAACCTCAATTAAACCAGAGGAGGAGTTCCCAATTAGCCCACAAGAGTATTTAATCATTGCCAAATAATCTTCTGAACGAATAGAAATCAAATATCTGAACTTATACTCTTTGCAAAAATATTTTACTTTTCTCTGAATTATATCAGAACCAGTGTCAGCGTTACTGCCAATAAAAATAAAGTCGTGAGTATTTTTAAAAAAAGAAATCGCTGACAATAACTCATCTATTTGATCATTAACCGACTGCGTGGAAAGTGTTTCAGGATGGAATACTACAACAAAGTACCGTTTTAACAGTGAACCATATTTTAGTTCCAACTCCTGCTTATTTGGTAAATGCAATGAAAGAGCATTTTCTGCACCAAGAGAACCAATATTAAACACACTACCAGGCTTTTCACCTAGTTGAATTACTCGTTTTTTATACTCTTCTGTAGAAGTAAGATGGAGTTTACTCATTTTAGTAATTGAATGCCTAATAAACTCATCATAATTAGCTAATGTCTTTTCACCACCATGAATATGAATTAATGGAATATTATGCATTGATGCTGCGATAGCGACTGAAAATATTTCATATCTATCGCCTAAAACCATAACCGCATCATATGTGTTATTTGAAAAAAAATCACCAAACGAATTGAGGCAAACACTCATTGAATGGAGAATGTGAGTATGTGAAGTTGTATTGATATTTATATCCACAACCTTGATAATATTAAAATTATCTTGTTCTATAATATGTATTGTATTTCCATACGCATTATCACAATGCATTCCTGTAACTGCCAAATCAAGCTGTATTTCTGGAGTTTCTCTTAGCATTGTCAAAAGTCTCCGAACTATTCCATATTCAGCTCTAGATCCAGTTACGTATAATATTTTTTTCATTTAACAATCTCCGCTATTTCGTTTTCTAATACTGTATACCCATTACTATTAAAATGTAAGCCATCATAAGTATACATTTTATTTAGATTGCCATAAGAGTCTTTTAAAACGTGATCCAAGCTAATAAACTTCGCAAAATCTACATTCTCTCGAAGATAAGAATTTAAATCATTAATTATTCTATTATCTCGATCAATACGCCCAAAAACAGGAGGAACCGACAATAAATAAATTTTTGATGCAGCATTTTTCTTCTTTATATACTGGCATGTTTTCTTCAAATACCACAATGTGTCTTCTTTTTTCCAATCACTAACAACTATATCATTAGTTCCAAAAAAGATGAAAACAAACTCTCCGAAATTAACAATCAGCTCTTTCTCAATAATATATTCATAGTACTCCTTCGAGTTTATACCAGCGATACCTAAGTTATTAACTTCTATATCATTTATTTTTTTTACGTCCCAATAATCAAACAGCGAGTGTCCAATTAAAGTTATATCACTTACACTATCAAATTCATTTCGTTTCTCATTGATTCTATTATGTATGTTTTGATAAAGTATTTTTTGTCTATTTTTTTTTTGCTGAATGGTAATTGCAAGTTCGAAATCCATTCTATCATCTATATCTAAAGAGCTTTCCTTATCCATAATATAAGCTAGTGAATAGCGACCAAAAAAATGCTTTGTATGAAGATAATGCTGCTTATTAGCTATAAATATAGCTCCATTCGGATGATATTCTACTATTGAGTTTCGATTATATTTACTATAATCAAGGTCAAAAAAAGACAGTGTCGAGTAATCATCTAATGGTCTAATTATTTGTGATGGCTTATTGCTTCTAGTAACAGAAACAATACATTGGTATTTTTCTAAAGTTTGATATAACTTTACAGCCTCAATAATATGGGTCGAATCTCTAAAGGGTGAAGTTGGTTGTAATAAAGCAAAGCTCTCATAATCAGTATATATACTTAACGCATGTTTTATAAATTCAAATGATGATGCTTTATCAGTTGCTAGTTCTTCCGGTCTCAGCAAAAAATCAGCACCATATGACTCTGCTATTGCTCCATACTGTTCGGAGTCAGTTGTCACAATTACTTTCTCAAACATTTCTGACTGCAAGGCAGCTTCAATTGTATAAGCAAGAAGAGGTTTATCTATCAGCATCAAAGCATTTTTATTTCTCAACCCTTTAGATCCACTACGGGCTGGAATTATCGCAATAATTTTTGTTCTCATTATTCCCCCTGATTTTTGAATTCGCTATGAATTATTAATTCATCTGGAATAAAGTCTTGCTCTGCAATTTTACCCAATAAATTATACCACTCCATCGGACTGATACCATTACCAGGTCTTTTTGTTGTTATATTTTTTTCTGAAAAAACCTCACCTTTTTTTATCTCTGTTTTAGCTATAATAGACTTTCTTGCTACGATTTTATTCTTCCTTTCTGAAGCTGTAACCACTTTACTATTTGAACCTAAAGATTTTTCAACACACCTGACCCCAATACAAAGATGTTTCAGTTCATCAGGTTCTATTGAGGCCAAATGATCTGGGCCAGACATAGATTTATCTAAAGTGAAATGTTTTTCAATAAAAGTTATTCCATAAGGCACCGCCGCAATAGCTGCATAAAACCCGCTAGAATGATCAGAGAAGCCTATGTTATTCTTAGGGAAGTGTTTTTTCAAATCATTAATAGCATTAAGGTTTACATCCTCAAAGGGCGTTGGATATTCAGTATTGCAATGTAATATTGTAATATTATCAACCGGAACTTTATTATTTATAAAAATAGAAACAGACTGTTTTATCTCATCAATAGTAGCCATTCCTGTTGATATGATTATTTTCTTATCAGGGATCGGAAGCTTGGCTATTTTTTCAAGATACGGTAAATTCAATAACTCACCTGAAGGGATTTTCCATATTTTTTGTTTCAAAGATGCTAAAAAATCAATAGAGTCTTCGTCAAAAGGGGTAGAAAAAACATCTAAATTTAAACTGACTGCATATTCCATTAGATGGAGATAATCGTCATACTTCATTTCAAGCTTTTTTGTCATTTCTAACTGAGATTCTAATTCTCCTGTGTTTTTTATTTGATACTCTGCCTTAGGTGCAATAGCTGAAATTAATTTATCAGCTTTAAATGTTTGGAATTTTACTGCATTAACACCGGCCTCTTTGGCTTTTAATATCATTTCTCTTGCAATATCAACACTACCATTATGGTTGCAACCAATTTCAGCAACGATATATATATTACTCATTCATTCCCCCTAATTAATCTTGTTGGAGTCCCAGCAACTACAACATTACTTGGTATATTTCTAATTACAACCGACCCAGAACCAATAATACTCTTTGAGCCTAGCTTCAACTGGCCATTTACAACAGTACAGCTACCAACAAAAGTTTCTTCTCCAACAGAAACATCACCATTAAGTACAACATTAGTAGAGATATTGCTACAGCAGCCTATTTCATTACCATGTTCAATTAAACTCCTAGTATTTATTACAACGGCATCATGTATTCTAGTATCACGGTTAAGTATACACATTTTACCAATAAAAATTCCATCACCCAGTATAATATTTGGTGATAGAATAGCAGTTTTATCTATAATGTTAATTAAGCGTAGATTATGTTTTCTTATGATGTTTAAATAGTGCTTCCTAGTTGATGGTTTGCCTATCCCAATAAAATAATAATAATTATCCTTATTCTCGATGTCTGCAATATCATTACCTAATATTGGATATGATTGATGATAACCACTTTTATATTTATCGATAAATCCTATTAACTCGTAATGTTTATGATTTAAGCTGTCAATTATAGATTTTGAAAAACCACCCGCACCAAATATTATTAACTTTTTACTCATGATATGTCTCAGTTAAATATTTCCAAGGCATAATATTGGAATGTAACCACTATAGGTCTTTTTTGTAATCAGCAATGGCTTCCGTAACATTTTTATAAAATTTACCTTGCCCCTCTTTGTTAAGATAAATAGCAACATCACAATACTCCTTTAAAGCTCGTTCACTATGTGACACCATTATTAAATGAGATTTTTCTCTTATTTTATCGAATATATCTGAACATTTCTTTTTAAACTTTGCGTCTCCAACAGCAGTGATTTCATCAATAAGATAATAGTCGAATTTAAAAGCCATACTTAATCCAAAAGCTAACCTTGACCTCATGCCAGAAGAATAAGTTTTAATGGGCATATCGAAATATTTTCCGAGTTCGGAAAACTCTTCAACAAAATCAACCCTCTCATTTAACTCATCGCGTTTTGCATATAGTCGGGCAACAAATTTAACATTTTCACGACCGGTTAAACTTCCTTGAAATCCACCAGCCAATCCAACGGGCCATGAAATTTTATGTTCTGTAATAATGTTCCCACTATCAGGACGATCTATACCACCAATTATCCGAAGTAAAGTTGATTTACCGGCTCCATTTTGACCAATCAGGGCAATGTTATAGCCTTTAGGAAAAATAATATTCAAATTTTTAAAAACATAATGCCGCCCAGTGGGCGTGCGATAAGACTTCGTCAAATTCTCAATCTTAATCATGATGTCAGCATTGCCTCTTCACGCGTTCGGTATAATGCCAGGCCGATGAACAGGGTGACCAGAGTAAACATTGCAAGGTAGTTCAGACTCACGCCTTCACTGATATAGCCAGGCATAACTGCCTCGCGGCTTAACTCCACAACATGCACTAATGGGTTCCAGAGTAGATATGACCAGTATTGTTTTGGAATCGAGTGTAGAGGGAACATGATGCAGGAGATGAAATACAGCGGCTTAAGCAGTATCGGCAGGACCTTTTGCATTTCAGGAAAGGTTTTACCAACGACCATAAATATTAAGCCGACGCCACATGAAAGAATGATTAACAAACTCCAGGTGAGCACAAGTTGTAAAAAGTTTGTAATTTCGAAATATTCGCCTGTCATCCAGACGATAAGCATGAGCAAAATATAAACAGCAACGTAAATCAGTGTCTCAAGCAGTGCACGTGCAATGATCGTATCGATGGGTTTTACTGGTCGATAATTAAACAGTCCCTGGTTCGCTTCAATAGCACCAATAGAACGTTTGCTAATACTACTAAAGATAAAAAAGGGAATCAGGCCATTAAGTAAAAACACCGGGAACGAGATGTCTGGCATAGTGCGGTGCATAACGTAACCCAAAATTCCCAACAGTATCAGCAAATGCGCGGAGGGTTCAAGAATCGCCCACAAATACCCCAGACGAAACTTACCAAAGCGTGTTCGTATTTCTCGTAGAAATAATGCCTCTACGGTGACTTTCTGAACTTCAAATCCACTTCTTGCCATTTGATGATGTGATCCTAATCTCTTCAGGTACGCTACCGCCCTTGGCTTAACAGCTACCAATACACTGGAGGTAATACTTGTTTGTAACTGGATAAAATTTACTCAGACGGTTTGACCTTTTTAATAGCCGCAAAAAAATTTCAGCAGAAATTATTTCCGCAGGGATAAATAGATCTATTTCCGTCTCGTTTCTTCTAATCCATTCTTCAGGCATGAATGTATTCGGTCTTCTGGTAATTTCAGAAAACTGGCCGTTTTAGAATGCAGAGTTAATTTCTCAGGAAATTATTTTTTGTTATTACTGTTAACTACTTGATTATAATATCCCCTATGGATTTTATGCGTAACAACACCTGCAATCTGTTTCAAACCAGAACGCACGCGATTGATTACCAATAAATTGTTCACCGAGAAACTATTTCCCTATTTAAAATTCACTCGTGTACTTCTTATTTATATCTACAGCCCCCTCTTTACAGCCATATTTGTGATTTATATCACATTTAAATGGTGTTATTTAAGTTGCATCAATAATCCCGAAGGTAATTATTTTCGTCGATTAAAATATACATCTTGATTATTTTGTGTATTTATTTTAACCAGTGTTACAACCAACACCATCCCTCAGTAGATATACCTGAGCAGACATTTCTTAAAATCGACGAATAGTTTCCCTGGAAATTATTATGCTTATTTGAAATTCCCTTTCTGATTATCTCCTGTAATTTTACTAATTTCCAGGCTACACAAAATACAGATCACATAAGAATTATCCTATATGTTTTTACCTATCAATTGTTACTCAATGATTTATTACAACTATTAATAATCATAATGTGTCAAAACACTTAAGCATCTTTACAGTCTTAGAAAGATGTCGATTAACGAAGGCTACATGGTGAAAAACAGGTTCCTTCAGTGTTACCGAATATTCCGTGGTGGTCTGGAGGGAGATAATTCTTGCCACATCGAAACTCAGCCCGGTGAGCGGGTTTGACAGTTCCGCACTCACCATTGGGCTAAGGGTTATCAGGTGGGGTTAAGGAAATGGCAATACCTACCCCCGTCCAAACTCCAGCCGCTGCACATTCACCATCCCAGGCTTCTCAGCAGCACTGACATCAATTTGTGTCACCCGCAGCGCATATTTTTCATCCAGTGCGTTTAACCTTTTCAGAAGGTCATTAAACACCACAGGTTCTATCCAGACCTGAATATTCTCCCCACGCTCGGCTATCCGCTTGATGACCACCGAGTGCGCGGAAGCACTGTCACTGATGACCCGCGATACCTGCGCAGGCGTTGTTGTGGCAGATTTTCGCGCTGCAATAATATCCGGCGCGGCGTTCTTCAGTCGGGTGTTCATTGCCACCAGCTGTTGCAACATCGTCTCCTGTTGTTCTATCCGTTCGCTCAACGGCTGCCAGATGAGGACGTAATATCCGACGCTAAACAGGAACACCACCGCTGCCAGTAACATGCCCTTTTCGCGCGGAGAACGCCCCGCCAGGTGTTGTGTCAGCCAGTGTTCGCCACGGCTTAACTGGCGTTCACGCCATTGCTGAAAATAGTGAATAAATTTATCGCGTAACATGTTATTTCCGCAACTGAAGGTGGAGCGTCTGGCGTTTTTGATCAAAGGTGAAACCACGCATTTCGATGTCGGAAAGTGATGCTGATTTCAGGGTGCTGGCTATCGCTGACAACTCGGCGAGCAGCCGGGTATCATCGGCCTGCGGGCGATATTTTTTCAGCGCCATCGTCACCTGGGAACGCAAATTCACAATCCGCTTCTGCTCCGGGAACAGTGTTAAGAACTTTTTTTCCGCCTGGGTGCGGCTTTGCGCCACCTGTTCGCTGACGCTCCATAACGTCACGCCCCGTTCCACTACCAGCGCAACCAGAATCAGCAATATCGGCAGA